>CAYPBW010000106.1:0-9989 GCA_964409055.1 uncultured Chitinophaga sp.
CCACTTTGCTTTACAAAAGGAGCAGATACCACATGTTGCCCGATCAGCAGTTCGGGATTACGGCCGGATATCAGGGAGAGGTATAAAAGTGCATCAGCATATTTACTTACCTGTGAAGGACTGCCCGGAAAGAGTATTACCGGTATATCGCAGTTCTGTTTGATCTGCTGCACACATTCATCCAGGTGATTGGAAATGACCAGGCTGCCGCCAACCAGTAAGTAATCAACATGAGCAGCCACCGAAAGTTCAATCAGCTCATCCAATACCGAAGTGTTGACCTTGTCAGGGTCAATCAGTACGGCAAATGATTTTTTGCCCTGCTTCTTTTTTTCAGTTAAGGAAAGGTAGATTGCTGACTTCATCCGGTACCGGTTGGTTATTGCAAAAATGCCGAAAAGTTTTTGAGTTACAAAGCATTCCACAGGCTAAATTGCCCGCTGTATTCAGTGAAAAAGAGGGAATTACAGCCGCAGGTAGGTGGCTACTTGAATGATATGGTTATTGGTAAACTGGCTGCCTTTTCCGTTGATGTACTGGTTCATATAACCCAGTTCGAGATCAATAGCGGAATGGAGGCGCTGACCGAAGGCCAGGTAGAAACGGTTTTGGTCAAATGTTTTGCCGTTCACATCAGCCTTGTTGCCAAAATTGAGGAACAGTTCATTTTGCAGGGCCAGAAATGGTCCTTTGCTGAATGTTGTTTCTTTTTTTAGCGGCAGTATGTTTCTCAGGAAATAACGAAACCGGTTGGCATAGTTAGGCCCGTCTGAAAGTGAATTGCCCAACAGTACAGTTTTACCGATAAAACGCTGTTCGATACGGAAACGATGACTGATGCGTAGATTTTTCCATTCATGATTAAAAAGCAATTGCTCCCATATCCGGTGTTCAGGAACATGGCCTGCAATATCCCCCACAATTTTCCTGTTGCGGATATAGGCATAGCCTGCAGTAAGGGTTAGTTTTTTATTGACATGGTAATTGATACCGGGGCGTAATAACAAGGTTTGCAATTGCTGCCAGTCATTGTTACTGCGAAATTGCACATCCGCATGAATACTGGTCTTCTTGCCTGATTTTATGGTGTTAAAGGAAGCCAGCCAACCGGAAAACTGAGTCTGTGCTTTTGCAGTACCAGGCCACAAACTGATGAGGAGGATTATTGTAAAAAGTCTAACTGTAAGCATAAACGCAAAAATGCGGTATTCCTGTGTTATCAAATTTTTAATCTTTTGTTTCCGCTGTATGATGCGCCCCGCAAGGGTTCCAAACAAGTGATCGGCTGAAATGGGCCACAGGAAAGGATTTCAGCAATAATTAATTCAAAAAGCCTTGCCTGTTTTGTGTTTCACGACGCTACTATACAGGTAATAATTTTTTAATAGATGGGGCTGAATTTTCCAAAAAAAATTTGACCATAAAATACCGGACCTGTGTGAAAAAATCAGCTAATGCAATACAGTAGGGCATTTGCGCATTTTGATCGTTGCTTTTCCACACAATGTTAATATTTGAAGGTTTGAATTACCGTTTGTAAAAAATACTTTCGAAGTGTCTCCCGCCTGGGGGACAGATTTTTGAACCAGGACCAAAACCCGTTAAATTTTTTTAGTTATGGCCAATAAAAAGCAGGCAACCGCCAAAAGCGGCTTGCAGTTTTCACGTCGCTTTACCCGGGATGACGTGAATGTGTATGATATGTTTGAGTATGACTACCGTACCTCGGTGATCCGTAATCCGAATGGAGAAACGGTGTTCGAGATGAACAACGTAGAAGTACCCAAACAGTGGAGCCAGATTGCAACTGACATTCTTGCCCAAAAATATTTTCGTAAAGCCGGCGTACCCCAGCCTGATGGAAGCATGGGCAGAGAAACTTCTGCCAAACAGGTAGCACACCGCATGGCAAATTGCTGGAGAGTATGGGGTGAACGCTACGGCTATTTTGCTTCTGAAAAAGATGCACAGGTTTTCTACGAGGAGCTGGTGTACAGCATCCTTAACCAGATGTGTGTGCCTAATAGTCCGCAGTGGTTTAATTCCGGCTTGTACGAGAGCTACGGAATTACGGGTAAGCCACAGGGCCATTATTATGTTGATCCGAATGACGGCGAGCTAAAGAAATCTGTCAACGCTTACGAACGTCCCCAGCCACATGCCTGCTTCATCCTTAGTGTGGATGATGATTTGGTGAATGAAGGCGGTATCATGGATCTGTGGGTTCGTGAAGCAAGGATTTTCAAATATGGCTCAGGTGTGGGTACGAACTACTCTAATCTCCGTGGTGAAGGTGAAAAGCTAAGTGGTGGCGGCAGTTCTTCCGGGCTGATGAGTTTCTTAAAGATTGGTGACCGTGCGGCCGGAGCAATCAAGTCAGGTGGTACCACCCGTCGTGCTGCCAAAATGGTTTGCTTAGACCTGGATCATCCGGAGATCGTTGAATTCATTAACTGGAAAGTGGAAGAGGAGAAGAAGGTGGCTGCATTGATCGCTGCCGGTTATCCTTCCGGCTATGAAGATGAGGCATACAGAACCGTAAGCGGACAGAACTCCAATAACTCTATTCGTATACCCAATTCATTCTTTAAAGTATTGGAAGAGGATGGTGACTGGGAATTGAAGGGCAGGATGGATGGCCGTGTAATGAAAAAAGTTCCGGCAAGAGAACTCTGGAACCAGATAGCTTATGCAGCATGGCGTTGTGCTGACCCCGGTACGCAATATGACACTACTATTAATGAGTGGCATACCTGCCCGGCAGGTGGTCCTATCAGGGCTTCCAATCCCTGCTCTGAATATATGTTCCTCGATAACACCGCCTGTAACCTTGCATCGGCCAACCTGATGAAATTCTACGATGCAGAGAAAAACGTATTTGATGTAGAAGGATATGAATACAATTGTCGTTTGTGGACAGTGGTACTGGAAATATCTGTATTGATGGCGCAGTTCCCTTCCAAAGAAGTGGCGCAACTTAGCTATGAATACAGAACATTGGGATTGGGTTATGCCAACCTCGGCACTATGCTCATGGTAAGCGGCATTCCTTACGACAGCGAAGAAGCAAGAGGTATTGCCGGGGCTATATCAGCGATCATGACTGGTATCTCTTATAAAACCTCGGCTGAAATGGCACAAGTGTTGGGAGCCTTTCCGAGATATGAAGAGAATAAAGAACATATGATGAGGGTAATGCGCAACCATCGGCTGGCTGCTTATGATGCGGATGAATATGAAGGACTGAGCCTGAAGCCACAGGGAATCCATGCAAAATATTGCCCCGATTATTTATTAAAAGCTGCCTGTAAAGCATGGGATGATGCAGTAGAACTGGGAGAAAAATATGGATACCGTAACGCACAGGCAACTGTAATCGCACCTACCGGCACTATCGGCCTGGTAATGGATTGCGATACTACCGGTGTGGAACCAGATTTTGCCCTGGTGAAATTCAAAAAACTTTCCGGCGGTGGTTATTTCAAGATCATCAACCAGTCGGTACCGGTAGCGTTGAAAAACCTTGGTTATTCTGAGAAAGAGGCGGATGCCATTATCAAGTACGCCACCGGTACGGCTTCTTTTGCCGGAGCGCCGTATATCAACCACCAGACGCTGAGCGAAAAGGGCTTTATCGCCGACGAGATCAAGCGACTGGATGCCGCTGCACTGACAGCTTTTGAAATTGGTTTTGTATTCAATAAATATACCCTGGGTGAAGAATGCCTGCAGCGTTTGGGCTTCACACCGGAACAATACAACGATTTTGAATGGAGCCTCCTTGAAGCACTTGGTTTCACCGAAGAGCAGATTGCTGCCGCCAATGATTATGTATGCGGTACTATGATGCTGGAAGGTGCACCGGGGCTGAAAGAAGAACACCTGCCCGTTTTTGACTGTGCCAACAAATGCGGCCAGAAAGGCCAGCGTTACATCCATGCCCATGGCCATATCCGCATGATGGGAGCTGTACAACCCTTTATCAGCGGTGCCATTTCCAAGACTATCAACCTGCCGCATGAAGCCAGGGTGGAAGAAATTGCGGAAGCCTATCACCTTAGCTGGAAACTCGGACTTAAAGCAAACGCCTTATACCGTGACGGATCTAAACTGAGTCAGCCTTTAAGTAATAAGAGTGATAAGAAGAAGAAAGCCGGAGATGAAAAGTCAACAGTTGACAGTCAACAGTCCACAGCCAACGAACAACTGGCATCGGCCAACGAATCAAACATTGTTGACCTTGGGAAACTGACTGTTGAGGAGCTTTTGGAAGAAGTACAGAAAAGGGTACAGGCTTCACCGGATACGCAACTGAAGCGTAAGCTGGCCAGCATTGTTGAAAGAAGAACACTACCTGCCAAGCGCCGCGGCTTTGTACAAAAGGCAAAGATCAACGGCCAGGCTGTATTTCTCCGCACCGGTGAATACAGCGATGGTACGCTGGGAGAGATATTTATTGATATGGCAAAAGAAGGAGCTACGATGCGCAGCATGATGAACTGCTTTGCCATTTCTATCTCTATTGGTTTGCAATATGGTGTACCGCTGGAAGAGTTCATTGATAAATTTGCCTTTACCCGTTTCGAACCTTCCGGATTTGTAGAACACCCGAATATCAGGACAACTACTTCAATAGTAGATTTCATTTTCCGTGTACTCGGCTATGAATACCTTGGCCGTACCGACCTGGTACATATACTGGATAAACCCGAAGTGATGAATACCGGCTCTGACGACTGGGATGAGATTCCGTCTAACGGACTAGAGTATGCAAAGGATCCTGAATTATCCAGTGTAAGAGTTACCCCCTCATCGGGAACGGTAGCTCCGCAACCGGTAAGAAACCAGCGTACAGCACAAACGGTAAAGGCAGATGCCGGTACCGGCGCTATGAATGAAGCGTTGAAGGGTATGCAGAGTGATGCACCGGCCTGTAATGTATGCGGCAATATCATGATGCGCAGCGGCGCCTGCTACAAATGCCTGAACTGTGGCAACCAGGGAGGTTGTGGTTAAATTGTCAAGGACGGTCCGCCTTTACTAGAAATATCGGCGGATTTTTAGAAAAACCAAATAAAGAAAGTACCCATTAATTCCATCCCGGCCATTGAGCCGGGATGTTTTATTTGGTAAAAATGCTATCCGGAAAAAGAAGATTTCGGTAGTAATTCCCTTCTTGTTTTATCAGCAGCCTTTTTATTTTACATCCTAAATCTGATACCCATGAAGCATGCTACAAGGATTGTTATGGTTTTGCTGTTAGCCAGTTTTTTATTCCAGGCCTGTAACAGGGCTATGAGCCCTTATGAGGCCGCCAATAACCCAAGGGGAAAGCATTGCAGGGATATAAAATGAGGCTTTGTCACCCTGAGCTTGTCGAAGGGTGACAAGTTGTTATTCTGCTCCGAAAATATTGTTCACGGCACCCTCCAGCATCGGGAATTTCTCTACCACGAAATTCTTGATAGTGGCAATGGCTTGCCTGGCTTGCTCATCAGTAAGTCCTGCTTCGGTTTTCAGTTTTTCAATTAATTCTTGCATAGTATAATATTAAAAAAAATGGTCAGACTAAATTGTCTGACCAAATATCCTAATTATCTTTTTAAATCCGTTCAACGCAGGTTCTTATGCCACTTTCAGCAAACTCAGCTTGCTCTTATCAAATTTGCGTTTGGCATATTCCAGGTCGAGGGTAAACTGGGTTTCCTTTGATGACGGAAGTTCATACATCGCATCAATCAAAATTCCTTCGCAAATACTTCTCAGGCCTCTTGCCCCGAGTTTGTATTCCATGGCTTTTTCTACCATGAAGTCAAGCACATCTTCTTCGATGGTGAGTTGTATGCCTTCCAGTTCAAATAATTTTTTGTACTGCTTAACCAATGCATTCTTGGGTTCTGTCAAAATGGCTCTCAGGGTAGTTGCATCCAGCGGATCAAGATGTGTTACCACCGGTAATCGTCCCAGCAATTCAGGGATAAGACCAAATGCCTTCAGGTCGGTAGCATTTACATAGCGCAGCAGGTTTTTCTTCATGGTTTCCTGCATTTCTTTATCCACATTGAAACCAATAGTATTGGTTTGTACCCTGCGGGCAATGATCTTGTCAATGCCATCAAAGGCGCCGCCGCAGATGAAGAGAATGTTCTGTGTGTTGATCTTGATAAGCTTTTGCTCCGGGTGTTTGCGTCCGCCTTGCGGTGGTACCAGCACATCTGTTCCTTCCAGCAACTTCAGCATTCCCTGCTGTACACCTTCGCCGCTGACATCCCGGGTAATAGACGGGTTATCTCCCTTGCGGGCAATCTTATCAATTTCATCAATGTATACAATGCCTCTTTCAGCGGCTGCCACATCATAGTTACATACCTGCAATAACCGGGTAAGAATGCTTTCCACGTCTTCACCCACATAACCAGCTTCTGTAAATACAGTTGCATCGACAATTGCAAATGGTACATTAAGCATCCGGGCAATGCTTTTGGCCAGCAGGGTTTTACCGGTTCCGGTTTCACCCACCATAATGATATTGCTCTTTTCGATTTCAATATCATTGCCGGCATCGGCCGTTTTTTGCTGCAAACGTTTATAATGGTTGTAAACCGCCACCGCCAGTACTTTTTTGGCTTCATCCTGGCCAATCGCATATTCGTCGAGGAATTTCTTTATTTCAACGGGTTTCTTAACGGTAAGCTTGAAAGAAGAACTGCTGCGGTCATCTTTTATGGCCAGTTCCTGGTCAATGATCTCCCGGGCATGTTCAACGCAGTTTTCACAAATATGTCCTTCCTGGCCCGCAATAAGGATCTTTACTTCATCACGGCTGCGGCCGCAAAAAGAACAGTGTAATGGGTTTTTTGCCATGTTTTATAAGGTAAAACGAATTACCAACGAATTCGTAACTCACAAAATTATAAAACCGCCCCGATAGAGGCGGTTTTATTTTATAGGTGCCTTGCAAAAACCTGCAAGTGGGCCATATATATGCTTGAGTTCAGGACGTTATAAGCTCTCCACAATTCCGTCAACAATACCATATTCAATGGCTTGTTTGGCATCCATCCAGTAGTCACGGTCAAAATCTTTCATGATCTGATCAACTGTTTTGCCGCAGTTTTTTGCCAAAATAGACGCACCGATCTCTTTTACCCGCAAGGTTTGACGGGCCTGAATTTCCAGGTCGGCACTTACTCCCTGTATATATCCGCCTAAAGAAGGCTGGTGTATCATTACCTCACCATGGGGGTAGATGTAGCGTTTACCTTTTACACCGCCGCTCAGCAGGATGCTTCCCATAGATGCAGCGAGGCCCATGCATATCGTACTCACAGGGCTTTTAATCATTTGCATGGTATCATACATCACCATACCGCTGGTTACCACACCACCAGGGCTATTAATGAAAAACTTAATTTCTTCTCCGGGTTTATCAGCATCCAGTAACAGCAATTTGCTAACCACATCTTTGGCGCTTTTATCATCCACTACACCCCAGAGGTATATAGCTCTTTTTTCGAAGAACAGTTTCTCCAGTTTTTTTCCAAACATGCCAATATCGCTTTTAGGCTCTTCTTCCTTTTCATCATCATCTTCTGCTTTCCAGTCGTTATATATAAATTCTTTACGGTTCATGTGATACTTTTAAAAGGTTAATTGTCTTTAGTCTTTCTTTTGTTTTCTTGGGTTAGTTAATAATACCTCATCGATAAGACCGTAGTCTTTAGCTTCTGCAGCAGTCATCCAGTTGTCCCTGTCAAAATCTTTTTCAATCTGATCAATAGGTTTACCTGTATGAACATTCACTACTTCATACAATTCTCTTTTCAGTTTGCGGATTTCATTAACTGTTATTTCAATATCGCTTGCCTGCCCGCCAATTGCCCCGCTGGGCTGATGCATCATGATACGGGAATGCTTCAGTGCAGCCCGTTTGCCTTTGGTTCCGGCACCCAGCAACACACAGGCCATTGATGCTGCTACACCGATACAAATGGTAGCAATATCAGGGCTTACATATTGCATGGTATCATATACACCCAGGCCGGAATATACACTGCCGCCCGGACTGTTGATGTACATGTTGATGTCTCTTGAACGATCGGTAGAATCAAGGAACAGTAACTGAGCCGTTACAATATTGGCAATTTCATCATTAATCGGGTAGCCTAAAAAGATGATACGGTCCATCATCAAACGGCTATATACATCCATTACTGCCACATTCAGGGAACGTTCTTCGATGATATTGGGCGTCATGGCAGTCACAAGATGCGAAGCATAACTATTAAGCTTATTGCTCGAAATGCCGTGATGTTTTACTGCGTATTTTTCAAATTCAGAATTAAAACTCATGAAAAAAATGTTTAAAGTTTACGGGTTTAAGGTTTAAAGTTTTTTTTATTGTTGGAGTTTTCTGACAGAAAAGTTTATTTTCAAAAACCGGGAGTCCAACGTTGAACTTTAAACTTTAAACATGAACACCCCAAATATCCGTCCAAATAGCAAAACCACAAAATCAGTGACAAGTTGACTGTTTTTGTTTGACAGTTAAAAAAAAAGTTGATTAGTTTTTATCCTAATCAACCTTTTAACCAGTTTACTTTTCAACTTAATTAATGATGGTGGTGCTGATGCTCTTCCACCATTTTGGTGAAATCTTCTGCTGAAATTTCTTTATCTGCCGGTTTTACCTGTCCGGCTGCCCATTCGAATATTTTCTGGGTTTGAATACGATTATAAGAATCCTCTACGTACTTCCTGTCCTTCATCATTTTCTCCACATAGTCATTTACCCAGGGCTGGTCATCACTGAGATTGGCGCCTCCCATGTAACTGAACAGTTGTTGTTTGGCAAAATTCCTGATCTCATCCGGGTTAACCTGGATGCCGTTGTCCTGAACGATTTTATCAGATATTAGTGTCCATTTTAACTGGCTGAGGAATTTGGGAAATTCTGCTTCTACTTCTTCATCTGATTTAGGGGCTTCTCCCTGAGTTTTTACCCATTTTTTCAGGAAACCTTCTGGAAACTCAATTTTGGTGTGATCGACCAGTTCATGAAATACCTGGTCATGTATTTGGTTCATCGCCTGCCCGTTCCAGTAAGCCTGTATTTCTTCTTTTACCTTACTGCGGAATTCTCCTTCGGTAACCACACTTTGGTTAGGGAATAGCTGGTTGAAGAACTCTTCATTCAATTCTCTTTTTTCCTGGATACCGATTTTAGTGATCTCTATCTTGAAATATTTATCAGCTGCTGAAACGTCATCTTTTAAGCCAAGATCGCTGATGATCCATTCCCTTTCTTTATCGTCAAAAGCGGATTTCAGTGGTGCCACTTCTGCATCACCCACTTTTTTGCCCATCCATTTATTGCGGAAACTTTCAGCAAAATATTTAAGCAGAACAGAATTATCTTTCTTGATACCACCTTCCACTTCATTACCTTCTGCATCTGTTTCAGTAAAAACAATATTCAGCACATTGTCATCAGAGGAAACAGTATCCTCATCTTTCATATTGCCATACCGGTTCTGCAGGCGGGTAATCTCGTTGTCGATCATTTCTTCAGTAACCTTTACCACATGCCGGGTTATTTTGGCGTTGCCGAGATCCGGTAACTGGAAAGTGGGTTTCATTCCTATTTCAAAATGAAATGTATAATCAACCGGGTTATTTACATCCAGCTGGCGGAAATCGGATTCCAGTGGCAATGGCTGGGCAAAAATATCCAGGTTGTCATTTTGCAGATAGTTGATCAGTTCACGGTCTACCGACTTCAATACTTCATCAGTAAACAAAGAAGGACCATACATTTTTTTAATTAATCCGGCAGGTACCATTCCTTTACGAAATCCGGGGATATTGGCCTTCTTGCTGTATTCTTTTAATGCTTTTTCAAAAGAGGGGAGATAATCGGTCTTTTCCAGTTTCACGGTCAGCTTTTCATGCAGCAGGCCGATGTTTTCTTTGGTAACTGTAGCCATTGT
>CAYPBW010000107.1:0-9923 GCA_964409055.1 uncultured Chitinophaga sp.
GTAAAACCTACTGCTCCAAACCAAAAATACCGGCCAACCTTTGCAAACAAAACCCTGTTCATAGAATTCTTATTGGGAAAAATCAGAAATTAAGCCTTTAACCTTTGGGTTTTATACCGGCTGTAAGCTGGCTCCACTTTGGCATAGAACGGAACTTATTCCAGCTCTCATCAAATTTAAGTACCCAGTAATAATCAAACCCTTTGCTGATAGCCAGGGCAAGCCATTTCCATGCATCCGCTTGCTTATTTTGAAGGGCATAAATGCGGGCAATTGTATACATTGTTCCGGCATCGGTTGGATATAATTTGCTGTAGGCAGTATAAAATGAAAGGGCTTTTTGTAACTGGCCCGATAAAAGTTGCAGCCTGCCATTAAGATCATCCAGTTGCTGCATTTTCAACTGATCCGCAATAGCTGATTGCTGCAATAATTTCAATGCATCTGCATACCTGCCGGCATGGATGCAATAACGGGCCAATTGCACCTGGTTGTCATAATTTATTTCACCCCGTTTATTCAACGAATCAAGTTGTTCCAGGGCGTTGGCAAAATTGTACGTAACATCATTTACCAGCACAAACTTCATCCTTGCATTGGCATCAGCCGGATGCAGGTCAATCACTTTCTTATAACAGGCAATGGCTTTTTCCGGTAAGCCCTGCCCGGTATACAAATCACCCAGTTTGTTATTGACTTCAGCAGCCATATCAGCATCGGCTATCAAAGAATCAGCCTTTAAAAGAAAACGGATACCTTCCGTTCTCGGAAAATCAACGCTGCCATAAAGTAAATAAGGTTCATTAATAGCAGGTATCCGGCCTTCCCGATATGACTGGCCCTTATATAATACATCATTTCTGTATTCTTCTTCGTTTTTATCAGGGGGCATGAATTTTCTGTCAATCTTATAGTTCTCCGGGTTGGCCATAGCCATTTCATGCATCAGTGAACCAGCTTTCAGATACCACTCTCCTGTTGCAGGGTATTTACTTATTACTCTCTCATAAAAAGCAAAGAGTTCATTTTGTATCATCTCCTTATCAGGATAAGAACGAACTGATATTTCTGCATCATAGAACCTGCCGCGGTTTTCCAATATTTTCCATAATTTTTTATAGGCACCTGGTTCATAAGGTTCTTCCGTTATGATGGCTCTTAGCTGTTGTTCGGCCTCATCAAAATGATTCCACTTTTCATATGTATCTGCCAGGAAAAATCTGGTGGTTGGAAGGCTGACCCAGGCAATAGAAAAACGTATGAAAACACATTCTGCGTCTCCATCACTTTTGGTATACTGCGGAAAAAGTTTTTTCAATGAATCGCTATACTGATAAAATTTATCATTTGGCAAATGATTTTTAATGGCATAATTGAAGCAAACATCCGCTTCCTGCCAGCGTTTTTGCCCGTACAGCAATTTGCCCAGGTAATGAAAGGCCAGCGGATGGCCGGGATTCAACCGGGTAATTTGCTTAAACTTCCATTCCGCTTTATTGTACTGCTGATTTTCGATATACTTCAGCGCAATATAGAAGTTGCCGATTATATCATCGGGCTTTACAGAGGTTGTATCAAATTTACACGGCATTGGCGGAGGTGCAACATCCGTGTCAAATTGATCTACTACACCATCCCCATCACTATCTATAAAATTAAACCCCCTTTTTCGGATATCTGCTTCCAGGAAAAAACTGTCAGCCTGTGCATAACGGGTGGTGTTCATATATACATAGCCCAATCGTTCAAATGGAAGAAAATGCCTTGAATTTAGCAGGATGCTTTTACGGAAAAATTCTTCGGCGAGTAAAAAGTTGTTGTATTTCTCATATAAAACACCGGTGTTAAGGTAAGCACCCTGGTACCGCGGCTGCAATTCCCTGGCTTTGGCAGCAGCAGCAAAACCACTTTCCTTTTTATTCATCTGGGCATATAGGCCCGCCAGGTTAGCCCAGGGCATCGCCCAACTGGGAGCAATTTGTGTGGCACTAAGAAAAAACTTTTCTGCTTCCGCAAAATTCTTTTTTTGCTTATACAAAATACCCAGTTCGTTATTTATATAAGCCGCATTTTTTTCAATCTTGTATGCCTCTTGTTGTTCCTGTAAAGCAACGGCCAGCAGGCTGTCTGTGTTTGTGAGCAAAGGCATTTTAAGCCGGGTGGCCACACCGGAAAAGTAGTGATACTTAAGCTGGAGGCATTCCGGCAAATAAGCATCAGCACCTGTGGCAACGGCACTGTAACTAAAAATACCAGAGCGGGGTTTGGATATTTTTAAGGCAACATCAAACATGGCTGCAAAAACTTCATAGTCGCTGTTAGCCTTGCTGTAATACCTTCTTTTTTCCAGTTCGGCTTCATCCCCATCCAGGTAAAGATTGATCATCCGCTGGCCCCTGTCGGAAAGCAGTTCAATTAGTTTTTCTTTGAACCTTTTCAGGGCATCCGGATTGGTATATAAAGAGTTGATGAATTTGTTTAGTTGTAACGAGTCATATTTACCTGTATTAACCCCATCTTTTATTACCTGCCGGATAAATTCAAAAGGAATTTCTGCGGCATCGAGCCGGCGCAAAGAATAAAAATCAACCTGCTTCTCCACATTCCATTTATCTACCAGGCTGAAGAAATAGCCCTGCGGAGATGTGCCCAACGGTTTAAGCCTGCTGGCCTGTTCAACAACCGGTGCCGGTGAAACGGAAAGCCGTAAAGAATCTAAACGTTGTTTATCTACTCTTGCTAAGGGTGTAGGTAATGTTCCGCTGATGACCGGCGTTTGCTTATGTTCTTTTTGACTTAACACTTTATCAGTCTGAAAAGACTGAGTGAGGTAGTTTTTAACTTCCTCAAGTGTAATCACTTTATCATTGGAAAAATCTGCCATGCCTTCCAGGCCTTTCACCAGGTAATAGGAAAACACACCACGGCCTCCGCCCCATTTTTCATCTTCGTTGGACAATTCATTGGGTCCGCAGGATGTGATACGAATTTCTTTACCGCTTGCGACTCTTAACTGATCACCGGTTAGTTGGTTTCCCCTGATATTTTTTCCGGCCAGGTCACCGGAATGGCAGGCGTCAGTGATCAGGAGTACCCTTGAGCCTATTGTAACCGAAAGTGTATTGGCAAACCGGTTGATATCTTCAATCCGCACTGCATTATGGAGATAATTGGTGCGGGGGGAATTCACTGGCAGCAGGTAACCAAGATTATCAACGGTTTTATTTTCTATATCTCCATGTCCTGAAAAATAGAAATAAACAAGGTCATCTTTTTTTGCTGTCTCCAGCAGCCAGTACCAGGCATTGTAAATAGAAGTATAAGTGGCATCAGCATTCAATAATACCCGGATATTATCTGCCGGAACCGAGCCACCTGCCTTTGAAAGAAGAAATTTTTCAAATTCTTCAGCGTCCCTGTGTGCAAAGTTTAGCTTGGGTATGCCATCACTTTCATACGCAGATATGCCAACAATAACAGCATACGTTTTCCTTTCATTTGCCAAATTAGTATTGGACTGTGCCCAAATGCCGGGCGGGCAGCAAGAAATAAACAGGATTATAAGCAGTAGCCGGCACATGGGTAAAATAATATCAATCAGTCAATTTACCGATATTATTTTACAAGTGAAGAAATTTCAGGGAACGCCTTTTTATAAATCTTTGGGTACTACAACAGTAACAGTGGTCCCTTTACCGGGCTCACTGCTGATAGTGAGGCGGCCATTCATGATAAAAGCAAGTTGTTCTAAATTCTGCAATCCGGCAGCCGGTTTTATTTTCTGCCTGTCAAAGCCGATTCCATCATCAGCAACAGTAAGTGCAATATAGTCACCTTCATCCTCCAGTATCACCAGAACTGACTTTGCTTCGGCATGCTCCATAATATTACTCAGCGCCTCCTCGCATACACGATAGATGTCTAATTTTCTTTCTTTGCCAAGGCTTGTTTCAGAAAAATTACTTTTTACCTTACATGGTATACCATTGAGCAGGGAAAATTCTTTACATTTCCATTCAAGGGTGGCTGTCAGCCCAAGGTCATCCATCATATTGGGACTGATAGAAAAGGATACTTTACGAACAGTACGTATCAGCAGGTCACTTAATACCAATGCCTCTTCAATCTTATTCTTTGCCTGTTCGGGTATACCTGTCAGGTTGTGGTCCAGCCAGGCAACCTGCATCTTGACCACAGCTGCCAGTTGTGCCACTTCTTCATGCAATTCCCTGGCCAGGTATTTCCGGTCTTCTTCCACACGGCTTTTAAAATGGGTTGCAAGGCTTTTGAATGTGTGATATTTTTCTTCGGTTTCTATCTCCCGCAGTTTATTCCCGGTAATGTCCTTTGCAATAGCGAATACCAGTTCTTTTTGCGGAAGAAACAATGATGTCCATTCCAGCCAAACCACCTTCCCTGTTTTACTGATATAACGATTCTGGAAATTAAGCAAGGTCTTTCCCTGCAAAAGTTTCTCTCTTTCCCTTGCAGTGTATTCCCGGTCTTCCGGGTGGATGAGAGAAGCAATGGGTATCTGATAGATCTCCTCGGCAGTATATTCCAGCTTTTGGGTTACAGCCGGATTTACTTTTCGGAAATAACCATCTTTCCCGGCAATACAAACCAGGTCCGGGGTCATTTCAAAAAGTGAAAGTATTTCAGATTCAAGGGGTGCTACCTGAGCCATCAGGCGCCGAAATTAAAGCACATCGCTCTAATTCATTTATGGCAAACCAGCTTAGTTTGAAAAATACTGTTTAACACTTATCACATTAATAAAAGCCATACTTTATTGCTGGTGCAGCTTCCAGAAAAAACGGATAGCCTCAATAATTTCTTCTTCGGATTTATTTTGCGTATTGGTTAGTTTAATAAAGCGACGAAAGCCTTTAGTGGGATCTGCTTTTGTAAACTCAATCACCAGCAAAAAATTATCCCGCCATTTCAGTGTGATGGGTTTTTCCCGGATATATGCTTTCAAAAAGTTGTCCCAGCCGGTCACCAGCACTTCATCCTGGTAAATACCTGTTTTATTCACCCTTATATACACTCTCCTGCTCCTGGCTTTGGTGAAAAACATGAATGATGGCAGCAGGGCCATTATCAGAAGATAATCGAGAATCCTGTCAGTGCTGAAACCATTCTTCAACGTTGGCACAAGCCCCAGAACAAATATGATGAGAAAAAGAAAAGCCAGTATGTAGTTCAATATCTTCTCCTCTCCCACTATAAATTCACTGTCTTTTGTCAATGCTTTTTTCGCCATGCAGTAAAAATAGCTATTCATCAACACATCCCATGCCTTCCGCCTCACGCCTCACTCCTCCTGCCTCCTGCCTCCCAAAGCCTCTCTCACCTTCGGCGCTATCTTGGTTCCAAATAGTTCTATTGATTTCATCAGCGATGCATGCGAAGGCCCTCCTACATCCATATGTGCAGAAAAACGGGTAAGGCCAAACAGTTCCTGCAACTCCAGTATTTTATCAATCGCTTCATTGACATCCCCGATGATCAAATGCCCTTTATTGCCACGACCTGCATCAAACTGCTGACGCTGGTAAGGCGGCCAGCCACGACTGCTGCCTACCCTGTCCATCTGTGCGGAATAGATAGGATAATAATAATCAGCTGTTGCCTGGCTTTCTTCACCAAAGAAAGCATGCATATGCACTCCCATCTGCAGGTTGGCTGCATCATGTTTAAAATGATCGTACACTTTTTTATAGTATTCAAACAATGGTTTGAACTGTGCCGGGTTGCCGCCAATGATTGCAAAGATCACCGGCAATCCCAGGCGACCGGCCCGCAGCACACTTTCCGGTGTACCACCCACTGCTACCCAAATCTTCAGTTCATCATTAAAGGCACGGGGTAATATGGACTGCTTGTTCAGTGCGGCCCGGTGTTTTCCTTTCCATGTAATCGGGTTCTCTTTATTGATCTTTACCAGCAGTTCCAGTTTCTCTTCAAATAACTCTTCATAATCTTCCAGCCGGTAACCATAAACCGGGAATGATTCTATGAAACTGCCGCGGCCGGCCATCAGTTCTGCCCGGCCATTGGTAAGTAAGTCTATGGTGGCATAACTCTGGTACAACCTCACCGGGTCAGATGAACTAAGCACATTCACGGCGCTGCCCAATTTGATTTGCTTCGTTACGGATGCAGCAGCAGCCAATATAATTTCAGGAACAGACACGGCATAATCCGGCCGGTGGTGTTCACCCACACCAAAAAAATCCAGCCCCGCTTCATCCATCAGTTTTATTTCTTCAATTAATTCCTGCAGCCGCTGACCTGTAGGCAGGGGTTTACCTGCTTTATCAAAATGATTATCGCCAAACATACTGATGCCAAGTTCCATGTGATGCTTTTACGGCAAATATAGTTATCAGCTAACGGAGAACTGAAATGCATGACCGCAGGTATGGCTTGCCGCTTCGGGTAAATACAAACTTTAATGTCAACACCTGATATAAGTCAACCTTTTAGGCACTGCTTCGATGTTACATTTAACAGCGAATGATAAAAGTCTCCGAGGGGACTGATGTATCTGAGCCAAAACACCATTTCTTAACCTAAAGCGAAAGACTATGAAAATATTCAGGTTCATGTTTGTTTTTGCGTTACTGTTAACAGCAACTGCTGTTTTCGGTCAAAAAGAACAAACCATTTCATCAATGAAAGAAGGCACAGTACTCACTGCTGCCGATATTGGTTTTTTAAGCATGGTATCGAATGCCGAACTGGATGCAAGCCGCGGCCCTGCTGTAAGAGGAGCAACCATTAATAATGTGTTCTACAAAGCAGGCCAGACACTCAGTAAATCTGATGCAAAAGCAATTACTTTAGCCATTGCTGAATTCCAGAAAAACTACAAAGCCCCTGATGGCAGTCGTGGCGCCGGCTGGTGCTACTACTGGTATTACTATTGCGACTATTGGGGATATTGCTACTGGTACAAATATTGGTACTATTGCTAAAACCAATAAAATGAGAAAAGCCGGTATACATTACCGGCTTTTTGCTATCTGTATGTTTTATTCGCTTTCTTCTTTTTTAATACCCAGTATAATCCTCTTACATTGGTTTGCCAATCCGGTAATACGGCTGTAATGATTATTTCTTCCACCAGTTCAATTAAGGTGATGCCCGCTGCCGCATAAAACAAGACCAGGTTGGGCTCATCGAAAACAATGGCTACCAATAAAAATACTCCCTGTAATAATGCAGCCAGTTTGGCCAGGTAAGTATGAAAATTGGTCATCCGGCCATACCGGTAAAAAGCAAAACCGGTTTCCGCAAGAAATACAATAAATAGGATGATCAGTTCTGCAGTATGTGCTTTAATAAAAGCAGGATTGATTACAAACAGGCCAATCAATGCGGCCAGCACCGTCAGGTCATCACCGATAGAGTCGAGCCGGGTACCCATTACACTGGTTACGTTGAATTTCCTGGCCAGGTATCCATCTATCAGGTCTGTAAAAAAGCTAAGGGCCAATAACCATTTAAACAATTCGTAATTACCGGTAAACAATAATACCAGTAAAAATGGCGCTGCTATCACCCGGTAAAGAGTGATACCGTTGATAATATACCAGGCCTGTTTATGTGTTCGCATGGCCGTAATTGGTCAGGCGTTGCCGTATTGCATCGTCAGTATCCCGGATCAATGCTACCCTTAACACAAAGAAGATGCAAAGAGGCCTTCGCATACCAGCAAGTTACAATATAAACTCCCTGTTTTATATGCGCAGCAATCACTTACAGATTGCTTCAGGGTAAAAAGATACCCGTCAATCGGTTTGAACAGGCATCCCCGCCTCTTTCCATGCTTTGATACCGCCGTCCAGGTGACAGACATCGGTGTAGCCCATTTGCTTTAATGTAGCTGCAGCAAGGGCTGATCTGCCGCCGGAAGCGCAATGCAGTATTAGTTTTTTGTTTCTGTCAAACTCGGGTTTGTGATAAGGCAATGTTTCATCGGCATAAAACTCCAGCATGCCGCGGGGGGCCAGTACGGAGCCTTCTATGCGGCCGTTCGCTACTAATTCCTCTGCTTCGCGGATGTCGATAAGGGTTGCATTGCCCTTGCTTAATGCCTCCTGCACCTGTGCCGGCGACAGGTTATCAATTTGTGCTTTTGCCTCTTTGACGAGGTCTGCTGCTGATTTTGCCATGGTTGTTGGTTTACTGTTTCCTGGTGTAAGTTAGCCAAGTTTACAGATACGGAAATTAAGTAATGATAAAAGCCGCATTGCTGCGGCTTTTATTATCAGGTGGGGATCTGGGCGATCGTTACATCCAATTCTGTTTCTTCTCCGAGGGTGATTTCTACGTTCTCTTCTGTTTTGGTGACGTAGCCTGCTTTGGTGAAGGTGATGTTGTATTCTCCGGGTACTGGAATTTTTACCGTGTATTCACCGCTGCCGTTTGTAGTGGCTGCGTAAGACTGCCCTACTACCTGTACTGCTACACCGGAGACAGGATTGTTTGTCCACTGATCCCGAACGATACCGGCAACCTGTGTAGATGATGTGGCAGGATCGAGAATGATGCGGTTGTTTTTGTAGGTTTCGTAGAATACAGGATGTGTGGTTTTAAATGATACGGCTGTTTTATCCATTTGATCTTTTAAGATTGCGTCAGCCTCTTTGTAGAGTGACTTAATAGTAGCATTGTAGGTTTTCTTTAATGCTGCTGCATTTCTTGGTTTGGGTACCGCTTCTGCATAGTCTTCGATGAGATCATCCAGTGATGCGAGCATTGGCGCTGTGACACCATAGGGAGCCAGTGCAGCGAGGTTTGCATCTGCAGCATCGTGAATGTTTTGACATACCTGCGGAAGATTGTCATCTTTGGTGAGCCTTAAATCTGTTTTGGAAAAATCTACGGCTTCTTTGAGTGTGTTGTTGTTGATTGATGCAGCGTAGGCATATACGAGTGCTGCAATGTCGGCGGCCTGTTCGCAAAGTGTATTACGCAACACCCCTTTATCCGTGGTGATACCACTGATGATCTCTTCTTCGAGCTGTGAAGTGCTGACGATGGAAGACACTTTTGCTTTTAGTGAAGTAAGGGCGGTTTGAAATGCGGGTACTGTGGCAACGATTGCTGCATTTTCATCGCAATAAGCAATGACTGCATGATACATGTTGAGGCGAGCCTCTAATCTTGCATCCATGATGTTTGAATTTTTAGGTTAAGAAATGGTTTTTGTTTATGTGCAAATTGATTTGCCTGCGGAGGGCTAAAACCCGGTACAACAGCTATTAAAAAATGGGCTTTAGTGATTTATTTCGACGTTGTAGTTGGTGATTTCGACGCTGCAGAATGCCATTTCGGCGTTGCAGATTGTCAATTCGGCACTGTAAAAATCAATTTCGGTGCTGCGGAAACCGGTTTCGGTGCTGCAGTTTTTGATTTCGACTTTTTGGATGCTTAATTCGATGCTGCAGAAATTGATTTCGGGCCTGTAAAAATGGATTTCGGTGTTGCGGAAATCGATTTTTTCGTTTACAAAGCCTGATTTTTCAATGCATTATGCGGATGATAGCCTGTAAAAGAGCTTTTTCAAAGTAAGGTGATATAGTGACTGGAGTCAATACCTAAAAAGTAGTATTGGTAAGTGTTTGACCTTAGGAAATTTGTTAAAATTTTGTTTTGGGGTGGTTGGTTTCCCACAAAGACGCAAAGGACACTGAGTTGTGTGGCCACGAATGGCACGAATGCCACGAATAAATTAAGTGTGAATTATAATTCACCTGCGGTGAATGGTAGTTGACCACAGATTACACGGATTAACGCAAATGATTCCGCTGGAGCGGAATGGGGGTTGGCCACAGATGGACACAGATGAACACAGATGATTCCGCTGGAGCGGAATGGGGGTTGGCCACGGAGGCACTGAGGACAAGAAG
>CAYPBW010000108.1:0-1235 GCA_964409055.1 uncultured Chitinophaga sp.
CTTTTCAATGCTTCACTATAGCGGATATGCGGACTGAAAGTCACCTGTGAATAAGCCGGTATCCATTTATCAGGATATTTTTCATGCAGTTTTGCCTCTATCTTTTTTTGCAGCAGGAATTTTGGATCAGCCGTTTTATCCCGCATCTCTGTGAAATTGTTGATGGCCAGGTCGGCAATCGCATCCCCATCGGGTTTACGGAGTGTTTGATACTCTTTCAATATTTTGCCCCAGTCTTCTTCATGTTTATCAATCAGTTCATCCAGCACCCGGCAATCTTCAAAGCCGCAGTTCATTCCCTGCCCGAAAAAGGGTACAATGGCATGGGCTGCATCGCCGATTAAAGCAAACTTATCCTCTCGTATCCAGGGAAAGCATTTCACGGTGACGAGGGATGAAGTGGGATTAGAAAAAAACTCGTTGATATAATCCGGCATCAGCTTTACTGCATCCGGAAAAGTTTTCTCAAAGAAACTTTTAACTGATTGAGGAGTAGTTAGCTTTTGAAAAGAAGCTTCTCCTTCAAACGGGAAGAACAAAGTGCAGGTAAAAGTCTTATCCAGGTTGGGCAGGGCAATGAGCATATAGTCCTTCCGGGGCCAGATGTGCAGGGCATTGACCTGCATGGCAAACTCATCATCCTTGGTTGGAGGAATGGTCAGTTCTTTATACCCACAGTCAATATAATACTGGCTGTAATTAAATGTAGAATGCTGCAACTGGTGCTGCAAACGGGCGGCAGAAAATGCACCGTCTGCTCCGAAGATCAGGTCTGTTTTAAAAGAAGGAAGCGGCTTGCTTTTACTGCTTTCGAATTCAACCAGTTCTTTGTTCCAGTCAATCTTGCTCAGCTTTTCATTGAAATGTATTTCCACTCCGTGTTCCTCCGCCAGGTCCATCAGTTTCATATTGAGTGTACCTCTGGACACGGAATTAATATACTGCCCTTCTTTGCCATATGGCTGAAAAGCAGTGCTGCCATCCGGGTTGTGAATGTAGCGGCCATGCATCGGGATAGCTATCTTTTTGATTTCTTCAGCCAGTCCTATTTTTTCAAGGGCCAGCAATCCCCTGTCGCTCAAAGCAAGGTTGATGGAGCGGCCGGCCGACATTTTCTCTTTGCGCATATCGCCACGGCGTTCATACACTTTTACCTTATAACCTCTTTTGGATAAATAGATGGAAAGCAATGATCCGACTAAACCGGCACCGATGATCGTAATATTTTTTTTCAT
>CAYPBW010000108.1:1335-2834 GCA_964409055.1 uncultured Chitinophaga sp.
ACATTCGGTTCTCTCCAGTCAGCAATTACACCTTGTCTTGTCAATTCATCAAAAATGGGTTTGCCGTTTTTCAGCATCAGCATGGATACCTGGCAACCTCTCTCCTCTTCATTGCCCGGAGTAATCACTTCAATTACTTTTTCAGATTGCCTGCTGTTAATATCAGCCAGTATATAATGCAGGTATGCTGCTAATTGCTTACGTTTTGTATGCAGCTTTTCCATGCCGGCTTCTTCAAAAATATCCAAAGCGGCTTTATGAGCTGCCATGCTTAAGATGGGAGCATTACTGAGTTGCCAGCCTTCTGCGGTCGGTATCGCTTCAAATCCCTTCTCCATTTTAAAACGGGTTTCCTTGGTGTAACCCCACCAGCCGGCAAACCTGGGCATGGACGTATCGGCAGCATGTTTTTCATGAATATAAGCACCTGCTACCCCACCCGGGCCACTGTTCAGGTATTTATAAGAACACCAGCAGGCAAAATCTACATTCCATTCGTGCAGCTTTAATGCAACATTACCGGCTGCATGTGCCAGGTCAAATCCCGCATAAGCCCCAATTGAATGGGCGGCTTCTGTAATTCTTTTTATATCGAACAACTGACCGGTGTAATAGTTCACACCACCAAAAAGCACAAGGGCAGTTGACTGGCTGTGTAGTTTTATAGCAGATACGACATCCTCTAACCGGATGGTATGTTCGCCTTCCCGGGGTATTACTTCAACAATCGCCTCTTCAGGATCAAACCCATGAAAACGAACCTGTGTTTCCAGCGCATACTGATCCGAAGGGAATGCTTTGGCTTCGCAAATTATCTTATACCGCTCTTTGGTTGGCCGATAGAAACTAACCATCAGCAAATGCAGGTTCACCGTCAATGAATTCATTACCACTACTTCGTTTTCTCTGCAACCAACTATTTTTGACAGTTGTTTTGGGAAAATTTCATGGTAGGGCATCCAGGGTTTGCGGGCATGAAAATGTCCTTCCACGCCGAAATTAGCCCAGTCTTCCAGTTCATTCACCACATAATCCTGTGTTGTCTTTGGCTGCAAGCCCAGTGAATTACCGGTGAAATAAATACATTCCTTACCATTTACGATTGGTATATAGAACTTATTCCTGAAACTTTTCAGTTCATCCTTCTCATCCAGTTGCCTGGCGAACTCAAGCTTATTTTGAAATTCCATTTTAGTCAATTGTAGCAATTACTTTTAATTCGATAGCAATCGGCGTGGGGAGACTTTTTACTTCTACCGTAGTTCTGCAGGCCTGTACGGAAGTAAAGTATTCCGCATATATTTTATTATAAACGGGAAAATCTTTTTTCATGTTGGTCAAAAAAACAGTAACATCAATGATTTTATCCCAGCTGCTGCCGCTAGCCTCCAGTACTGCTTTTACATTGGCAAATACTGAATGACATTCGGCTTCGATATCATATTTTACAATATTGCCTTCCTTATCCAATTCTAATCCGGGAATAGAATTATCTTTTG
>CAYPBW010000108.1:2934-4578 GCA_964409055.1 uncultured Chitinophaga sp.
ACGATGCCACTTTCCAGTTTTGCAGCTACCCGGTTTGCCCTCGAAATATCCTGTGTCCAGACCGTTGCTGCCAGCCCGTATGAACTGGCATTGGCCAATTGCAAAGCTTCTTCTTCTGTTTTGAATGATTGCAATGTCACCACCGGGCCAAATATCTCTTCCTGGTTGGTCTGGCAGTTCGGGCCCAATCCTTCAATCACGGTTGGTTCAATAAAATAACCATTTTCGCATCTTCCTTCCGGTTTCACCATATGACCGCCGCATATAATTTTTCCTCCCTCCTGCTTAGCCGTATCAATACAGCGTAATATTTTTTCAAAATGCATCTTGCTCACAATAGCACCTTGTTTAGATGTCGGTTCCAATGGATCACCTGCTTTCAGCTGTTTTGTCCGTTCCACAAAATCAGTCTTGAACTTTTCGTAAACACTTTCTTCAATCAAAATACGGCTGCCGCATAAACAAATCTCTCCCTGGTTGGAAAAAGATGAACGGATTGTTTCTGCCAGCATTTTTTCCCAGTTGCAATCGGCAAAAATGATTGCCGGGTTTTTACCTCCCAGCTCCAAAGACAGCTTCTTGAATTTTGGAGCAGCAAGCGAAGCAATTCTTTCTCCTGCCCTGGTGCTGCCGGTAAAGGATATCGCTTTTACATCCGGGTGGGTAACAATTGCCTCTCCGGCACCGGGTCCCGTACCATGCACAATATTTAAAACTCCGGCAGGCAAACCAGCTTCCTTACAAATTTTTGAGAGCAAAAATGCAGTAACAGGCGTCACTTCCGATGGTTTAGCAATAACGCAATTGCCTGCCGCCAGTGCCGGAGCAATCTTCCAGGTAAATAAATAAAGCGGCAGATTCCATGGAGAAATACATCCCACTATACCAATCGGCTGACGAAGTGTATAGTTCACCGCTTTATCTTCCATTTGGTGGCTCTCCGATGCAAAATGCATGATACCGGTAGCAAAAAACCGAAAATTGGCTGATGCCCTGGGTATGTCCACTTTGGTACTCAGCCAAAGCGGTTTACCATTATCATTGGTCTCGGCCAATGCTAATGTCTCCAGGTTATCATCAATAAGCTCTGCGATGCGGTGTAGAATTTTAAACCTCTCCTCAACCGGAGAAGTGCTCCAAACCGGAAATGCTTTTTTGGCTGCTGAAACAGCTGCATCCACATCCTTTTTATGGGAGTCAGGAATTTGTCCGTACACCTGCCCGGTAGCAGGATTGATGTTATCGATAAAATTTCCGCTAAGGGGACCGATCAGATTTCCTCCGATATAATTTTCTAAGTGATATGGTATATCAAGTTTCATGTTCAAAGTTTAAGGTTTAAGGTTGCCAAGATCAAACGTTAGACATTCAACCTTAAACTTGCTAGATACTTCCTGTTCTTCCCCCGTCAACTGGTATACTTACACCGTTCACATAGGAAGCTGCAGGTGAAGCCAGGAATGCGGCCACAGCCGCTACTTCTGAAGCATCCGCAAACCGTTTCATCGGCACTTCTTCCATCATATTCTTCTCTACAATGTCAACAACCGTATTTCCTCTTTTTGCAATATTATCGATCAACGTAGTGAGACGCTGTGTGGCGGTAAAACCAGGCAACACATTATTGACCGTGATATTGAATTG
>CAYPBW010000108.1:4678-9918 GCA_964409055.1 uncultured Chitinophaga sp.
GCTTTTTTTCCTTCAAGGGAGAGATTCATTTTTTTAGTTAATTAGTGGACAGGTTAATTTGTTTATCGGGAAATACATCTTGTAAAAAGTAGTTCTATTTGCATTTCAGAAAGACTACTGATTAACCAATTGACAAATAAACTAATTAACCGGCATTCAAACCTACGGTAAAAAGTTGTATTTTTTCGGCATCATTCGTTCATTTAAACCTCGCTGTATGGCTGTCATTCCCCCTTTCAATCTAAAAAAATGGATCGACGAGAACCGTGACCTGCTAAAACCACCTGTAGGCAACCAGTGTGTGTATAAGGATGCCGAGAATTTTATTGTGATGGTGGTGGGCGGTCCCAATGCAAGAAAAGACTACCACTTTAATGAAACGGAGGAGCTTTATTACCAGGTAGAAGGAGATATCGTTGTTAAAATAATTGATAATGGAGAATTCAAAGATATTCCCATCAAAGAGGGAGAAATGTTTTTGCTGCCACCTAAAACACCGCACTCGCCGCAAAGAGGTCCGGGCACTGTAGGTTTGGTAATTGAAAAGAAAAGGGAAAGCGAGGACGATGGGTTTATGTGGTTTTGCGAAAAATGCGGTAATAAATTATATGAAGAATCCCTGCATGTGGATGATATCGTTAAACAATTACCCCCCGTCATGAACCGGTTCTGGGAAGACACACTGAAAAGAACCTGTAATAAATGCGGGGCAGTGATGGAACCTCCTGTAAAGAAGGGTTAATTGGTTAAATAGTTAATTGGTTGATCAGGCTTCAAACCTGTAAAGACATTTATACTTTCGGAATCTACCAATTAACCAATACCCGATTAACCAATTAACAAACTATCAATGAAAATAGACATCCACACCCACATCATGCCGGCAACAATGCCGAACTGGACACAGAAGTTTGGCTATGGCGAATTCATTCACCTGGAACACCGCAACTGCGATGCCTGTATGATGAAGGGGGACAAACTTTTCCGGGTGGTGGAAGACAATTGCTTTAAAGAAGCTATTCGCAGAAAAGACATGGAAGAAACAGATGTGGACATACAGGTTCTGTCCACCATCCCTGTCTTATTTAATTACTGGGCCAAACCTGCAGACGGTTTGGAAACCTCCCGTTTCTTTAATGACCATATTGCTGAAACGGCAGCGAAAGAACCCAATCACTTTATCGGGCTGGGAACAGTACCATTGCAGGATATTGATCTTGCCATTAAAGAAATGGAACGTTGTGTGAAAGAACTGAAAATGCCGGGACTGGAAATTGGCTCCAATATCAATGGGAAAAATTTATCCGATAAAGAATTCTTTCCTTTTTATGAAGCCGCACAAAAACTGGATTGTGCCTTGTTTATTCACCCCTGGGAAATGATGGGAGAAGACAAAATGCAGAAATACTGGCTGCCCTGGCTGGTAGGTATGCCGGCCGAAACATCAAGGGCTATCTGTTCGATGATCTTTGGTGGTGTATTTGAACAATTTCCGAAATTAAGAGTGGCATTTGCACATGGTGGTGGCTCTTTTCCTTTCACTATTGGCAGAATTGAGCATGGATTCAAGGTGCGTCCCGATCTGACTGCTGTTGATAATCCAATCAACCCAAGGGATTATATTGGCAAATTCTGGATTGACAGCCTGGTACATGATAAAAAAGCATTTGAATACCTGTTGGAAGTTATGGGAGAGGATAATATCTGCCTCGGCAGTGATTATCCCTTTCCGCTGGGCGAACATAAGCCCGGACGCCTGATTCAAAAAATGGATTTGGGTAAAAAGATTACCAATAAACTGTTTTACAAAAATGCCGTGAAGTGGCTGGGTATTGACAAGAAAAGTCTACCTGAGTTTTAATTCATCTTAAAAAAGATCCGGGTAATCGGTAATAACCCCGTCCACTCCCATCTTCTTCAAGTCATCTATTTGTTGCTTATCATTAACTGTCCAGGGAATCACCTTAATATTCTTGTCGTGGCATTTTTTTAACAGATCAGCATTGACTAACGAAAAATGCGGACTATAGATAGTTGGCGTAAAGCCTAAAGCTTTCAATTGCTCGTCCAATCCCCTTTTATCATCATCTTCGATCAGCATCGCTGTTTTAATATGCGGATATTTTTGGTGGAGGTACTGTAGCGTCCTGAAATCAAAAGACTGGATGATAACATGATCCTCGATATTCTTTTCTTTTATAACAGCTATCAGTAATTCCACAAATTCAGCAGGCGAGGGATGATAAATACCATCGCCGGCGGGCAGGCATTTGGTTTCTATGTTATAATATGGAAAAGGACGCCTGGCCGTCATCATATAATTGTTCACACTGTCAATAAGGTCTGCCAGTAATGGTTTGATGGCTCTTAACTTCTCTTGTTTTGGAAAACGGGGATGCGGTTTCAGCCCTACATCATATTTTCTTACTTCTTCATAATTCATCTGGTAAATGTTCAGGCTTTTTTCTTCTGCCTCTGTTACATACTTACCATCCGGCTTTGTAGTTATTTCATGATTAAAAAATGGCTCATGCGATAAAACAACTTTTTTATCTTTTGTGATCACTACATCCATTTCCAGTGTAGTAACGGGAGTACCCAATGCATATAACATCGCAGGAATCGTATTCTCCGGCATCAAACCCCGGCAGCCACGGTGGCCCTGTTTATCAAACTCTCCGGGCACATATTTCTCTGTTGTGGTAGTTACTTCCTGCACCTTCTTGCTAGTTGAACATGACAAAAAAAATACCAGCAGGGCTGGTAAAATATTATTTCTCATGACGGAAACACTTTTGATTTTCTGTTTTCCATTATCTCTCCGATTATCTTACCATCCCCCTCTTGTTGCTTTAGTTCTTTCACAATATTATCATAGCTCTTTTCATCCCGGTTCTGGCTCAGCTTATGAACATTATCCAATTCTGTTATTTCCATTTCAAAACCTACAATCGCCTTCACCAGCTTGGAGAGGTATTCTTCGGGAAGGTTATCATAAATTGTTGACGATGCCGTATTCCCGTTTTCAAAATGAAGAGAAAGTCTCCGGAGTATCTCTATCAGTTCTTCTTTCTTTGCCCATTTTACCTTCCCTCTTGCATGTACCGCTATATAATTCCAGGTAGAGGCCTGTTGCGGGTTACCGGTGTACCATGTACCACTAACGTACACATGAGGGCCGGTAAAAATCACAAGGGCATCGGGGTTTTCTTCCAGTGCTTTCTGATGTTCTGATTTTCTGGCTATATGCCCGGTAATGAAAATCTTTCCTGCCCTTTCATCAATGAGTACAGGTACCTGGGTCGCTTCTATTCTTCCACTTTGATCAGCGGCAACCAGCATCACAAAAGGATGCTGCCGCATAAAGCGCAACACTTCTGCTGTATCTTGTTCTTTGTAGTGGGGATAGTTATACATGGATAGTTTAAAGTTTAATGTTCGGTGTTTAAAGTTAATGTCTTAGTATCGAAAGCAAATCAAATTAACAATACTGCTTCAATTTAAAAGAACATTAAACCTCAAACTCTTATCATTAAACCGTTTCAGCAATTTTTTCCGACGAAATATTTGCATTCCGCATAGCTATACTTCTTACTACATAGGAAGCAAATCCTTCAAAGGCTTTCCTGCTAACAGTATCATCACTCACCATCACCGGTACTCCCTGGTCGCCTCCCTCACGGATACTTTGCACTAACGGAATTTGCCCCAGGAAAGGCAGGTCATATTCATCTGCCAACCGCTTGCCTCCTTCTTTACCAAAGATGTAATATTTATTTTCAGGCAACTCGGCAGGAACAAAATAGCTCATGTTTTCTACCAGTCCGATAATGGGTACATTCATTTGCGCCTGGCCAAACATGGCAATTCCTTTTTTAGCATCAGCCAGCGCCACATCCTGTGGCGTTGTTACAATCACCGCACCTGTTACCGGCACTGTTTGCATCAGCGTTAAATGTATATCACCTGTTCCCGGAGGCATATCTACTACTAAATAATCCAGTTCATCCCAATACACATCGGTTACAAACTGGCGGATAGCGCTGCTGGCCATGGGGCCACGCCAAACCACCGCATTCTTTTCATCTACCAGCAAACCAATACTCATCAGCTTAATGCCGTATTTCTCCAGCGGAATGATCATGCCCTTATCTTCAATATCCATCATCATAGGCCTTTCACCACGAACACCAAACATGATGGGTACACTGGGGCCGTAAATATCTGCATCCATCAACCCTACTTTTGCTCCGCCTTGTGATAAAGCCAGTGCCAGGTTAGCCGCTACCGTTGATTTGCCCACTCCGCCCTTTCCGCTCACTACGGCTATAATATTTTTCACTTTGGGTAATACAGTACCCGGGTCGGTTCTTTTGGTTGTGGTGTTGGAAGTAAAATTCACTTTTACATTCGCTTCTTTATTCACCAGCAGTTTGATGGCATTGGTACTTGCATTGCCCATCATATCCTTCATGGGGCAAGCCGGTGTTGTCAACACAATCGTAAATGATACATCATTGCCATTGATTTCAATATCCTGTATCATATTCAACGTCACCAGGTCTTTTCCCAGGTCGGGTTCCTGTACATTTTTCAGCGCATCGAGTATTTGCTCTTTAGTCATTTTCCAAGTATTTGTTAAAAGTGAAAAAGAAAGGCAAAGTTAAACATTGTGCCGGGCAATTTGTTTTACTATATCGGCAACTTGTCTTTATTTTTGGCGCAGTGAATAAATTTCTACTTTATACGGGTTTACTGTTACTTCTTTTTACACAAACGGTTAAGGCCCAGTTTGAAACTTCCCGTGATTCCGTTGTACAATTATATGGTGTGGTGATGACTGCCGACAGCCTGGTGGGTATACCGGCCGTGAGCATAATGGTAAAGGGACAAAACCGGGGAACTATCACCAATGCACAGGGTGTATTCTCCATTGTGGTCCTGAAAGGCGACCAGGTGGAATTTTCGCATGTTACTTATAAATCCAAAATGGTAACAATTCCCCGTACGCTTGAGGGCAACCAGTATAGTATGGTGCAACTGATGGTGGTGGATACTGTTTACCTGCCGGCTACTATCATCAAACCAAGGCCCACTCCTGAACAATTTGCCCGGGACTTCGTAAATGTAAAAGTGCCCGATGATGATATTGAAATAGCCCGCCGCAATACCAATGCTGCTAATCGCCGGGCCTGGCTGCGAACCATTCCGGGTGATGGAGGTGAAGCTACCCGTCAGCA
>CAYPBW010000109.1:0-8488 GCA_964409055.1 uncultured Chitinophaga sp.
TGGCAGAGACAAATACTTTATTGCCGGATAGAAAAATGTGGGTGTAATTGCTTTCGGCCTGCAGGCGGATGATCTCGTCGAGTTGTACATACTTCACTTCTGTGGCATCGGCCAGTGCCAGCTTGAATTTATCCTTGTTGCCCTGTGAAATATTCTGAATGAAATTCCGGAACAGCAGCTGCCCGGCAGGTGCATAGATCCGCTTGGCCTTGTATCTTTCTACTGCTTTTTTTAATTCAGTCTCATCAACCGGTTTTAATAAATAATCCAATGCACTGAAACGAATAGCCTGAATGGCAAATTCATTATAGGCTGTTGTGAATATTACTTCAAAATTCCAGTTATCAACGGTAGTCAGCAGGTCGAAGCCGCTCTGATGGGGCATTTGTATATCTAAAAACAGTATATCTGGTTTGAAAGACTGAATCAGGGGAATTGCTTCCTGAACGCTTCGGGCTGTTTTAATAGCGCTGATGTCAGGACAATACTGCCCGATCAGCCATTGCAGCAGGTCAATCGAAGATTGTTCATCATCTGTTATCATTGCTTTTATCATGATTCTTCAGGATTGTAGTAAGGAATGGAAATGATCACTTTGGTACCGGTGGCTTCGTTGTTTGAATACATGTCTTCTATTTTCAAACTTGCAGGCTTACCGGTTTTTTGCTGCAGTAATTCCAGTCTTTCCCTGATGATGCCGATGCCCTTACTCTCATGCACCATGGATGTGATCTTGCCTTTTTGAATGGATTCAGCTTTTTTCCGGCCTATGCCATTGTCCTCAATAATGCAGGTGAGGTATTCATCAGTGTTATTGGAAAAGCGAATAGATAGTTTTTTATCACCTTCCTTGTGCAGCAATCCATGCCAGATAGCATTTTCAGCAAAAGGCTGTACCATGAGTGACGGAACCAGTACTTCATCGTTGCTTAAACTTTCATCGGCTTTTATTTCATAACTAAATGACTGGTCGAAGCGTAGCGACTCCAGCTCAATATACATCTGGAGTATTTTAAGCTCTGCATCAAGGGGTATGAAATTTTTGTCAGCATAATTCAGCAGTGACCGCAGGAAGTTGGAAAAAACAGTCAGGTATTTATAGGCCCTGGTAGCCTGTTGCGATACAATCAGGTGCTGGATGGAGCTCAATGAATTAAACAGGAAATGCGGGTTCATCTGCAATCGCAGGTTAAGGAATTTTGATTCAGCCATTTTCACATTCAGTTCCATCAACTCCAGTTTGCTCTTCTTCATGGCATCCATCGCCATGGCCCTTGAAATTTTAGTGGAACAAAGCGTTGCAATAGTTTGCAAGGCCTGTAAATGTTGTTTGGTAAAGAAATGTTTTTTACTGTGCTCTGAATCGATGATGCCGATCACTTTTTCTTCATGGATGATGGGGACGGTGATCTCTGAAAGACGACTTTCGTCATCAACAATGTACCGGTTGTCTTTTGTGGTATCGTTTACAATAGTTGCCTTTCCGCTTTCAGCTACATGGCCAACGATCCCTTTTCCAAATGGTATTTCGATGGGGTTGGCAATTTCAAATGGTTTTGGGCTCTTAGGTCCGTAGGCAGCTTTTTGCACCAATATCTTCTTTTCTTCATCTGCGAGGTAGATTACACAATCCTCAAATCCAAGTCGTGAAATACAGTTTCGGGAGATATCCCAAAGTATATCTTCTACGGAAGAATGTTCGTAAGAAGAGTTGGCAAAGTATTCAACTGTTTTATTGATCTCCCTGGTGTTTTTCCTTTTTTTATAAAAGTAGTAAACGGCTGCCAGTATTGCTGCAGCGAGTAAAATGCAAAGCAGCCTGAACCATATTTGCTGCCACCAGGGTTGTGCAATAAAAATATCAACAGGATAAGATGCATTATACCAGGTGATGCCGTCACGGGATGCTTTAACTTCGAAAGAATACCTGCCGGGGGGGAGTTTGCTGAATACAGCCTGTCCTGTAAGAGATGGCTGTACCCAGTTATTATCAAAACCTGAAAGCCTGCATAGGAACTGATTTTTTTTATCACCGCTTAGTTCGCCTGATGAAAAGTTGAAAATGAAAGTTGAAGTATTATATGGGAAACTGATTTCATCTTTTGCAGTGAAATGAAAACTGCTGTTATTTACCTCTAATGAATGAATGGACGGATGTAACGGCAGGGGAGAGCCGATTATCTGTTCAGGAAAAAAATAAACAAGACCTTTGTCTGTTCCCCAGAACATTTTGCCTTCCGGGGTTATATGGGCGCAGCGCATTCGGAATCCTCCGTGACTAAATCCATAACCTTCCTCATAAACAGCAAAAGTTTTACTGACCGGATCAAATCGCATGATGCAGTTGAGGTTGCCGATCCACATAAAACCTTTTTCATCTTTTAGTAACCCTTCGCAACGGTCATTGCGTAAGCCATTACTGCGTGTATAGCTAATAATTTTCTTTTCCTTTGTTAATATTGATAAGCCGCCAAGCGTAGTAAAATAATAATTACCCAGGTTGTCTTTATTGATTCCCTCCACTGTATTATTAGGAAGACCATCTTTGGAACTATAATTTAGCAGTTTGTTGGTGGATTCGCTATAGTGCCAGACACCTTTGGTGGAGCCGGCCCAAATATCTCCTTTATCATCCAGCCACAGTGCAGTACAGTTAATATTACTCAGGGTATCAAGTACGTTGTGACCTTTTAGTGATGTTATTGATAAACTGGCTTTATTCACGATGCAAATTCCCCTTGGTGTGCCCACCCACCAGTTATCATATTTATCCCGGCATAATGCATTAATAAAATTAGAAGGCAAACTTGTAATTCTTCCCTGGCCGGCATCGGTAAGCCTGGCAATGTTGTTCATTTTTTTGTCAAATACATAAATGCCATAACGGGAGGTGCCCACCCATAAGTTCCCCTTATCATCTGTATTCACAGCCCTTATTGTTTCTCTGCCGCTTATATTAGTTCCATCAGCAAGCTTCATAGGTATGAATACTGTTTTATCGTTTGTTTGGTCCCACTTTATCAAACGATCCTGGGCGCCCAGCCATACATTTTGATCTTCATCTGTAATTATTGATTGGATGTAGCCATCAAAAATTTCTTTTGCATCATTCATAAAATAGGGCTTCGAGAAAGCCTGTTTTTGTTTCAGGTTGTAAAAATGAAGACCTGAGGTTTGAGTAGTTACAAAAAGGTAACCGCTTGTATCATATTTTATATTCATTGTATTGTTACCGCCAATACTGCGTGGATTAATCGGGTCATGTACCCAGTGTTCCAGCGACTTCTTTTGAAGGTCAAGCAGGTAGAGCCCGGAAAAGTAAGTGGTGAAAGCGAACCTGCTGCTGTCGATACGGGTTACAATGCGAAGGGTTCCGGTAACCGGCATATTATACTGGTCAGTAATATTCCGGTATTCTTTTATTATTTTCTGTTGGCGGACACTGAACCGGTAAAAAACATCGCCTTTATTGGTGAAAAGCAGTAATTCATCGTCATTAATATTACTGGCGGCCGTTAGCCCCGGGAAGAGATAATCCAGTTCAGGTTCAAGTGTAGAATAATTAATAACAATGAGCCTGGAATTCCGGTAATAGACGACTTTGTCGTTGTCCAGGAAATAAGTAAAGCCGGGAATTCCTGAAAGTTTGTTTTCAAACGGAAGATCTTTCTTTTCAAATGAAAATGTTTTTTTGTGCTGAAAATAATGCTTTGTTCCTTTTAATACAATGAGGCCATTTTTTTGGGAATAGAAAATGCTGCCAATACCGCTTCGGTCAGTAGTATCTCCAATCAATATTTTGTGAAACCTTCTTTTTTCGTCCAGTACAGTAAGGTGGTGGCCTGATGTCCTTACCCAAACCCTGTTCTCATTATCTACAAGAACCCGGGCGATACTGTTTTCAGATAGTTCAGGGTGTTGCTGTTTATAGTAAGTTCTAATCCTGTTGCCGTCAAAGCTGTTCAACCCTTCACCAGTTCCAACCCAAAGGATGCCATTCCTGTCCCGTGCCACGGTATACACATTATTATCGCTCAGGCCTTCTGCTGTACTTAAATGAAGAAATGCAGGCTGCGCCTGCATGGAGAATCTTATGCAGGAAAAAAGTAAAACGGATATGAAGTATTTGTTCAATGAATCCTGTTTAGACTATGTTGTAGGGCCTGGTTTTTAAAATTACAGTATTATAACTTCTTGTATGTGTTCTACCCGTTTGTCCAATACTAAGCTTAAATAGTAAATTCCTGCGGCAAGTCCTGCAATATTCATGCTATCATCCCGTTTCCCTGCATTAGTGAGGACTGGACTTTTGCGCCGTATAATTTTGCCAGTTTTATCAGTTAACAACAGTTCAGTTGTACCCCCAAACTTTTGGTTTACTTCGAAATGAACCAGGTCAGAACCAGTAAGCCTGATATGCAGGGAAGATTTTTTTCCGCCATGCGGTGCCAGGTATTGCCCAGGGGGCAACAGGGTGGATGTATCAATAGAAGAAATACGGAAACCTGCCACGCCGCCGCTTCCACAGGGAGCAATGAATGCTTTGAACTGAGTCATTTCTCTGGCTGTAAAACCGTCTTGCAATAAAACTTCATTCCCCCCCCTCATTTGCACCTTACTACCCTCAGAAGTGAGTAATAAAGCTGTTGATGTAATCGAATTGGAGGCTTCATAGAATTCCTGTCCCTCCAGCGTACCTGTAATATTCAGGTCAGGAACACAGTTACTGTACAGGTCACTGCTCCAGATCCCCCTGCCAAAAGTAGCTGCCCGTATTCTGTTCTCTGCTTCAGAAATGATTAAATCTGTTACCGGAACATAGGGAAGGTTGTTGTAAAACGGAACCCAATCAGTCATTCCGGTTCCACGATAATAAACTCCATTGTCTGTTCCGATATATGCGTTATTGCCATTATCAATTGCTATACAGTTCACCGGTACGTTTGGTAATGTGCCGCTCATGTTTATCCAGTTACCTGCAGGATTCGTATTATAGTCTGCATAATAAACTTTCAGGTTTTCAGTAAATCCGCCAAAAGTCACCCATACCCTCAGTGAGTTGGTTGGGTCAACATTTATACTGGTAATTTTTGGGAAACTGACCGGAAAGTTTGCATCGTTACTTAGAATGTTCGCATTGGGCCACGTTGCACCTCCGTCATCACTTCTTCTGAGTATTCCTGTTGATGAATTATAAGCAGTGCCACCTGCAGCATATACACGGTTTCCATTACTTGGGCAAGTACGCATATACCAGCCTGCAAGAATATTAGGCGAAATATTCCAAGTTGCTCCGCCATCTGTTGTTCTCCATATAGAATCTGAACCAATAAATAAAGCATTACTCAAAGATGTGTGTACAGCCATACTCATAGCAAATGGCTGTGCAGAAAGCGGGGGAGTAATGGAGTTGAAGTTGTTGCCTCCGTCAATAGACCTGTTGATTGTCTGGTTGTTTACAGCGTATATTGTATCGGGATTTGCAAAATCATAACCTACGGTGAAGCCATCGCAACATGCAATCTCATCAAAATACGATGTGGCGCCGGTCTTTCGTTTTACTGCATTATCCTGAGCCCCTCCAATCATATCAATATAGTTATCGGGATTTACTGCCATGCGGTAAAACTGGGTAATATTCATATCCTGGAAATGTGAGGTCCAGTTAACTCCATTATTGGTACTGCTGTATACACCTCCATCTGTTGCAGCCCAAAGTTTATTATTGGCCGGATGATAACCAAGATCATGTATATCATCATGCAAGCTGCCGCTATAATTCATATTGATACCTGCATCGGTACTACGCCATACTTCAATAGCTCCGGTAACTAATACGTTACTGTTTAGATTACTTACAGCAATGGCCAGATCATAGTTGGACTGGTCTCTCAGGTCTGTTCCGGTAGTTGATCCGCCCAGTATATTAGGGGTATTGATTTGTAAATTGAAGCTGAGTCCGGCATCCTCGCTCAGATAAAGTCCCTTGAACCGGAAGCCGGGGCCATTCGTTAGTACTCCGCCAGCCAACAAATAAACACGGTTCGGGTTTGAAGGAGCAACTGCCAACTCTACTCTTCTGGTTGGGTTATTTATCTGGGGAGTAACTGATGTAACCGTATCCCATGTTAAACCGCTGTTGGTGCTTCTTAGAAAATAGGTGTTTGAAAAATCTGGTTCGCTATTGACAGTATAACAGATATTATCACTGCCCGGTTTGAATTTCATATTAAAGAACCTTCCTCCGCCGATATTTAGGCCCCAGGATTCACCGCCATTAGAAGTAGCATAGATACCCTGGTTAGTACAGGCATATAATATATTATTATTTGTGGGATGCATGATGAGCCTGTAGCCGGTTAATCGGGAATAATCAGCTCCTGGAAATTCACCCATAAGGGTCCAGTTGGCGCCGCCATTTGTTGATTTTAAAACACCGATGCAAAGACGGATATATCCGAAATCCTCAACAAAACCCCCGAAATTACTATCGCCATCACCTGTAAGAATATAAATGGTATTCGTATTTACCGGATCAATTACAATTCCACTGATACCTCCGGAAGGCAGATTGGGCGAAAGATTTGTCCAGTTGGCACCTGCATCTGTTGTCCTCCATAATCCTCCTGCAGTTGTGCCTGCATATACTATGTCCGGGTTTGTCGGATGAAATGCCAGCCTGTCCACCCGGCCAATTCCATTATCTGTGTCAAGCGGCCCCACCGGGGTCCATGAACCACTGGTGCTTTCAATTATGTTTGCTGCACCTGAATTGCTTCTTTGGCTAATGCCAGTGGCTTCGTACATCTTTTGATTGATGTTTACAAATTCACCCGCAGGCCCAAGACGACTGCTCATATACCAGTCGTAACGAAGCCAGCGTTTTATTTGCCTGTTAACTTCTGGAGGCCCCATTCTGTTAAGTGTCTCCGGGTTACGATAATAATTTTTAACAGTAGTCATTATCTCATTAAGGGTTTGTTTACCCTTCAATTGTTTTTGCAGGACTGTATCGTCCTGTGCATCGGTTGATGATACCAGAATGATAATAAATAGGAATATCGTTATGTTTTTTTTCATACAATTCATTATTTATCCATCAACAGAGTTTTAATAGCTGGCCTTAAGGCTATCAATTTCTTTCTTCAATTGAATAATATAAAGGGTGAGTTCTTCAATTTTTTTCATCTGAAGTTTTTGCATTTCACCAATATTTAACCCATTGGTTTCAATTTCATTTGCTGCTGGTATGTCCGGCAGATGATTATTTTTCCTGATATATTCCTCTATTTCATTTAACCCCGGAAGCCTATACTCCTTGTGGAATACATAATCAGGCCAATTCGGAACCAGACGTACAAGTAATTCTGTACAGATCGCTTTGCCATCCACTGCCAGTCTGTATCCTGATGGAGTTACGGTAGTACCAACTCTGAGGTTTCCGGTAATAACTGTGTTTCCGTCAACTCCCAGCCGGTGTGCATTGTTAAAATTGCTTTCATCACCTATGAAAACATTACCCCCTGTGTTTTGTAAATAAAGGTTGGAATGGTTCCCGTTGTTTCGGGCAAGGATCTCGTTATTATCAAATACAAGGTTGCTTCCGTTTTCAGGACCTAACATCAGGTAACCATGTGATGCTAAACTTGCCACTGACCCGGATCCGATCTGGAATCTTCCAACCGGCGATGTTATTCCTACGCCGATGCTGCCATCAGAGGTTACAGTCATACGGTTTATGCCCCGGATATTAAAGAATATATTACCTGTTGTATTGCTATTGTATGTTCCTAGTTTCAGGTCGTTTCCATCTGCCTGTAAAAATCCTTTTTCTGTATTCGCATTCAAAAATCTAATGACGGGATTCGTTGCATTGATGGTTAATTTTTCAGTTGGGTTGATAGTACCGATACCTACATTTCCAGAATTGGTATTGTATATATTAGAACCATTCAGTTCCCATCTTTTATCCAGGTCAATCAGCAATTCCCTCCAGCCACCCATTACATCACCGCGATAGACCCAGAAACTATAGCTGTCAGTGTCAAAAACTGTAAGACCAACAGAAGGACCTGCAATAGAAGTCCTTTGAAGGGTGGTAAGCCTTGGTATCAGCAAACCTTTGTTATTGCTATAAATATCCAACATGGCGTTAGGGTCAGGGTTATTAGTGCCAATACCAATGTTTTGACCCTCAACAGAGAATGAAATGAGGATTAATGACAGGGAAATCAATTTTTTCATGATAAAAAATTTATGATCCAAAATATTAATACTTTCTGCAGGTTGCCCCAAACCGGTTAGTTTACGGCAAAAGCTTTCTATCCTGCGGTAGTGCAAAAAAAAATCCGCTGTCTGTTACAGCGGATTCAAAGTAGTTTTTAAAAAGGCTCTATTAATACCTGTAATGCTCTGCCTTGAAAGGACCATTTTTGCTGATGCCGAGATAATCTGCCTGCGCATCGGTCAGTTCATCCAGTTCAACACC
>CAYPBW010000109.1:8588-9914 GCA_964409055.1 uncultured Chitinophaga sp.
ATAGTATCTTTCGTATGACCGTAATTGGTGTTCAGCCATGCAATGTCAATTTCAATATCGAAGTGGCCGATATTACAAACAATGGCTTTATCCTTCATCAGTTTGAAGTGAGTGCCTGTGATCAGGTCGCGGCAACCACTTGCGGTTACAACAATATCAGCTTCTTTTACTGCATCAATCATTTTCTTCACCTCAAAACCATCCATCGCTGCCTGTAAAGCACAGATAGGATCAATTTCAGTAACGATAACCCGGCAACCGGCACCTGCCAGTGAAGCAGCAGAACCTTTACCCACATCACCATAACCACCAACAACAGCTACTTTCCCTGCCAGCATTACATCGGTCGCACGGCGGATAGCATCCACCAGTGATTCTTTACAACCGTATTTGTTATCAAATTTTGATTTGGTCACAGAATCGTTCACATTGATAGCGGGCATCGGTAAAGTGCCTTTAGCCACTCTTTCATATAAGCGGTGAACGCCGGTAGTGGTTTCTTCGCTGATACCTTTTACATGCTGTACAAGTTCAGGGTATTTATCCAGCACCATATTGGTCAGGTCTCCGCCATCGTCAAGAATCATATTCAGCGGACGGTCAGCGCCACCAAAGAACAAAGTTTGTTCAATACACCAGTCAGCCTCTTCAATGGTCTGGCCTTTCCAGGCAAACACACCGATACCAGCTGCAGCAATTGCAGCAGCTGCATGGTCTTGAGTAGAGAAAATATTACAAGAGCTCCATTTTACTTCAGCGCCGAGGGCCACCAATGTTTCAATTAACACAGCAGTTTGAATGGTCATATGCAAACAACCGGCTACCCGGGCTCCTTTCAAAGGCTGGGAAGCGCCGTATTCCTGGCGAAGGGCCATCAAACCGGGCATTTCTGCCTCGGCAAGGCGAATTTCTTTGCGTCCCCATTCAGCTAGGGAAATATCAGCAACCTTGTAAGGAAGGCTGAAATCAATGGATTTAGATACTGTTGACATTTTTATTGCTTTTATGATGGGCGCAAAGGTAATGTTTATTGCCTTATAAAGCCCTGTGAATCTGCTTCAATTGCCACTTCTTATACACAACAATTAAGCAAGAGATTGTTTAATAAAATTAGCGATATGAGTCGCTGGTTTTGAGCAAATAAGAATAAATTTGGTTACATAAAGTTGAAACGATGTACAGTTATGACACTCTTTCAGAGGCGGTAAACGACCTTCGTAAAAGGGGTTTTACCGTTGATTTCAACCTTCAGGAGAATTGCCTCGTCTGTCACAGCGATAAGTTTAATATCGAAGATTTTGAAGTGGCAGAAGTATACCGTTTTGA
>CAYPBW010000110.1:0-9674 GCA_964409055.1 uncultured Chitinophaga sp.
ACCCTGCCCGCATTGAAGAAATTGTTGAAAAGACCCGTAAGCAAATTGAAGAACAGGTAATGGAGATCGGCGAAAGAACCGTGATCGAATTAGGTATCCACGGCCTCCACAAAGAGCTGGTAAGAATGGTGGGAAGGATGCGCTTCCGCTCCTCATACGGTCAAAACCTGCTGATGCATAGCCGGGAAACAGCCAACCTTTGTGCTACAATGGCTGCTGAACTGGGCCTAAACCCCAAACTGGCTAAAAGAGCCGGTCTGCTCCATGATATTGGAAAAGTCCCGGATGAGGAGAGCGAACTGAGCCATGCCTTATTGGGAGCTAAACTGGCTGAGAAATATGGGGAAAATGCTGCGGTGGTGAATGCGATTGCAGCTCACCATGATGAGGTAGAAATGCAATATGTTATTTCACCTATCGTACAGGCATGTGATGCCATTAGCGGTGCAAGGCCGGGTGCCAGAAGGGAAATCATGCAGCAATATCTGCAGCGTATCAAAGACCTTGAAAACCTGGCTATGAGCTACAATGGAGTAGAAAAAGCCTATGCCATCCAGGCTGGCCGTGAATTGAGGGTTATTGTGGAGGCAGATAAGGTAACCGATCAGGACTCTGATAAGCTTTCATTTGAAATAGCCCAAAAAATTCAGACCGAAATGACCTTCCCGGGCCAGATTAAGGTGACTGTAATCAGGGAAAAGAGAGCTGTAAACGTGGCGAGATAAGTTCTTAGTTAACAAGAAAACGGGTTTTGAAGCAAAAAGGGGGAAACTTTTAAACTTAAAAACTAATCAACTTATCAACTTTTCGCTTACCTTTGCCCTCCCTAAAAATCAGGATTATGAACGCTATTGCATACATACACGAACAACTGACCGGAAAAAAAGAGTTTCCTGCCTTCAAACCAGGTGATAATGTGACTGTTAACTACAAAATCATTGAAGGTAATAAGGAGAGGATCCAGTCTTTTAAAGGAGATGTGATCAAGAAACAAGGCAATGGCGCTACTGCCAGCTTTACTGTTCGTAAAATCTCTGACGGGGTAGGTGTAGAAAGGGTATTCCCCTATTTTTCGCCTAATATTGATTCAATTGTTGTAAACAAAACCGGTCATGTTCGCCGTGCCAAGCTGTTTTACCAGCGTAGTCGTTCTGGTAAGAGTGCAAGGATTCGTGAAAAACGCATGGTTACTGAATCTGCAGAATAAACTTCTTTAAATAAAAATTAAGCCCTTCCAGCCGGAAGGGCTTAATTTTTTTCGAAACTACAAGTTCTTGCGGCTTTATTTTAAGTACTTATTATCTTTACCGCTCAATTTATCTGATTATGATGCAACCTGTATTACTGGGTGTACTGGGAACAAACGAGATCATTATTATTCTCATCATTGTCCTGTTATTGTTTGGAGGAAAGAAAATCCCCGAACTGATGCGTGGGCTTGGAAAGGGTGTTCGTGAATTTAATGATGCCAAAAGCAATGTGAAGAAAGAGATTGAAGAAAGTGCCAGCGATATTAAGAATTCACCCAACAACTGATTTTTATTCTTCATTTCTATCTGATCACCAAAAAAGCAACTGCTTTTGTTTGAGTTCTCTTCCATTGAGCAATACCATGCCCAACTAGAAGAAGGAAAACTAACCTGTGTGCAGGTGATTGAGCATTACCTGCAGCGTATCACAGACACCTGGCATCTCAATGCTTTCCTGCATGTTTACCGGGAAGAAGCCTTAGCAAAGGCTAAGGAACTGGACGAGTGCCGAAAAAAAGGTATTACTCTTGGCAAACTGCATGGAGTAGTTATCGGATTAAAAGATGTTATCTGCTACAAGGATCATCCCGTCTCAGCTGCATCGGGAATATTGAAGGATTTTACTTCGCTTTATTCTGCTACTGCTGTTGAACGACTGATTAAAGAAGAGGCTATCATCATTGGCAATCTGAACTGTGATGAATTTGCCATGGGAAGTACCAACGAAAATTCTGTCTATGGTAAAGTACTAAATGCTTTGGATGAGACCCGGGTACCCGGCGGGTCATCCGGTGGCTCGGCTGTGGCTGTACAGGCAGGTTTATGTATGGTTTCCCTTGGAAGTGATACCGGTGGATCCGTCAGACAACCGGCAGATTTCTGCGGTATTATAGGTTTAAAACCAACCTATGGCAGAATCTCACGGTATGGACTCATTGCTTATGCTTCTTCTTTTGACCAGATTGGTATTTTTGGAAACAATGTCAAAGATGTAGCCTTGCTACTGGAAGTTATGGCCGGGCCTGATGAGTATGACAGTACAGTTTCATTACAGGAAGTACCTGCCTATTCTCGTCTGCTCTCCTCCGAAAAAAAGTTTCGTTTTGCTTATTTCAAAGAAGCCCTTGACCATCCTGGCATTGATCGGGAGATAAGTAAAGCAATTGCCAGCAAGATTGAGGAGTTGAAAAATCAGGGGCATATTGCTGAAAAGGTAGATTTTGACCTTCTCGATTACATTGTTCCCGCCTATTATGTATTGACCACTGCGGAAGCCTCTTCCAATCTTTCCCGATATGACGGGATAAAATTTGGCTACCGTACGGCCAACCCAAAGGTTGAATTAACAGAGTTTTACAAGCAGACCCGATCGGAGGGTTTTGGTAAGGAAGTTAAACGCCGTATCATGCTGGGCACCTTTGTGTTAAGTGCTGGTTACTATGATGCCTACTTTACCCGGGCACAGAAGGTAAGAAAGTTATTAACAGACAAGATTCAGTTGATTTTCAAGGACTTTGACTTCATTTTACTCCCCACTTCACCAGTAACGGCTTTTAAAACAGGTGAAAAAATGGACGACCCCATTGCCATGTATCTCGCTGATATTTATACGGTAATGGCCAACCTGGCAGGTATTCCGGCCATTTCAATCCCCCTTTTCAAGCACAGCAATGGTATGCCCTTCGGTCTCCAGGTAATGGCAAACCGCTTCGATGAAGTATCTTTGCTGCAGGTTTCCAACAAGCTTTTACAGGACTAAACCTGTAAAGCATTGAAAATCTGTTGTCTTGAGGAAATTTGTTACCATAACAGTCACAGGATTTACAGGCTTTTTGCTGATTCAGGCGGCAAAAGCTACTGGTATTCCTCAGAATCAGCTGATGAAAAGAGTAGCCGTGGCAGATACTGCGATCAGCGATTCTTTAAAGCTGAATAGCATTCCTTTAAACGATCCCAAACAAGGCTTCAAAAATCTTTTTACAACAGCCGTAACAGGTGATGGTATCAATGGTGCAAGATTAAATCCAATGGCCATCAGTTTTGTCCAAAATTATATTGCCAGGAATAGCAAAGGCTTTACAGCCATGAAGGGATGGGCTAAACCCTATTTCGATATGATGGATAATGTCCTGACTCAGCATGGCCTCCCGAAGGAATTAAAATACATAGCCGTTATAGAATCCGGCCTGAAACACAATGCCATTTCATGGGCAGGCGCCTGCGGGCCCTGGGCGTTTATGCCGGCCGCTGCCCGCCAATATGGACTGGACATTACCCGTGGGCGGGATGAACGGCTTGATTATTACAAAAGCACCCATGCCGCTGCCCGGTTGTTGACGGATCTATATGCTAAATACGGAGATTGGTTGCTCGTAATAGCCGCCTATAATGGTGGTCCGGGTAATGTAGATAAAGCTATACGCCGTGCCGGAGGCAGCAAAGACTTCTGGACAATTCAGTATTACCTTCCCAATGAATCTATGAACCATGTAAAAAAGTTCATTGGCACTCACTACATATTTGAAGGAGAAGGCGGCATCACCACAGTAACTAAAAACGAGATGAAAGATCTCGTTTATGAAGCATCTGCCCGTTTAAAGGAGGATGAAATCAATACATCGACAGCATACAATATTACTGGCAGGTTTAGTTCCGCTGTCATTATGAAATATGTAAATATTGATAAGCCAACTTTCGACAGATACAACCCGGGCTTTGATAATAAGATAGCCGTTGACGGAAAATATGAACTGCGGCTACCCACGCAAATGATGAACATATTTGTAGCAAAACGCTACCAGATATTAGATGAGAGCATTCAACTACTGCTGAAACCAGCTGATAATGCTTCCCGTTAGTTATTCTCCAGTACTTTTTTAATCGCTTCGGCTTTTAGTAAACATTCTTCCCATTCTTGTTCAGCCTTACTGTAAAAAGTAATACCGGAGCCAGCCTGGAAAGAAAGGTATTTTGATGTTTCGTTGTACATGATGCTCCTGATCACCACATTGAAGTCAAAATCCCCGTTTGGGGTTATATAACCTACAGCCCCGGAAAAGATTCCCCGCCTTGTCTGCTCATACTGTTCAATTAGTTCCATTACTCTTTTTTTGGGAGCCCCGGTCATTGAGCCCATGGGAAATGCCGCCCTTATTATTCCTTCAAAACTTATGTCTGGTTTTAATTCACCACTAACCGTTGATATCATCTGATGTACTTGTGGAAAAGAATAAATACCGAACAACTCATTAACCTTTACAGTACCCTCCCGGCAAATTTTTGCCAGGTCATTTCTTACCAGGTCAACCACCATCACATTTTCTGACCTGTCTTTCATACTATTGTACAATGTTTGCTTATTAAGCTCATCCGTAAACGCATTATCAATAGCTCTTCTGGATGTTCCTTTTATTGGCTGGGAAATTACAGAGTCGCCGTTTCTTTTTAGAAACCGTTCCGGACTTGCACAAATAAGCCATTTATCATGCACCCGGTATAAGGCAGAAAAAGGATTAGGAGATGCCTCTGACAGCTTTTTGTAAACATGCAAAGGATCAATAATTGCCTCCTCAGCAAAAAATTCCTGGCAGTAATTCACTTCATAACAATCACCCCTGGCAATATGTTTCTGCAATTGGCATACATAGTCCACATACTGCTCTTTGGAAATCCTGTTTTTGATCTGTAAGGCCGTATGAACAGGTAAGGAACTATTTACAGTTTTTTCTATTTCTTCATATATCGATTCAGCATCAGCCGCCTCAATAATTATTTCATCAGCTGACAGGCGAATAATAATCTCCGGTTCGAAAAAAAACAGGTCAGGAAAACTAACCTTGTCAACATGACAAGACGATAGATTTTCAATTTCATTTTTTAGGTCGTATGAAAGATGACCAAACAACCAGCTCTTTCTTTCTTTCATAAACTGATCCAATTCATGTAAAGCAGATCCGGCTGCTGAGCTGATCATTCTTTTTTCACCCGCTGCAAGCAGGCATTCCACACTATGCGGTGCAATCTGATACTGGTGATTATCCAAAAAACAAAAAGTGCCGAACTGTTTCGCCCAGTTCAACACTTTATATTTTGTCGCCTCAAAATCGTTTACACGGAATGTGCAGTTAGTCGGGGTTTTTTTTTTCAAATTGGTTAGTTACCCGTCAAAGCGGCTGAATTAATAATCATCCTCTTCATCATCATCAAAATCCTTGTCACCAAACATATCCTTAAATTCATCATCCATCTTGAAATCATCGTCATCATCAATTCCCTTTTTCCCGCCGGCTTTTTTTCCTTTGGACTTGGGAACATCAAATTCTTCAAAGTCAGGATCCCACTCTTCTTCCTCTTCCGGCTTTTCCCAATCATCTGGTCCATCATCAACATCTTCATCATCGTCATCATCATCTGACTTCTTAGAAGTTGCCTTTCCACCCTTTTTTGCAGGCTTCACATCCTCCTCTTCTTCAAAATCTTCGTCCTCATCCTCTTCTTCCTCTTTTTTAGTTGGTTTTGAAGACGGTTTTTTGGCAGCAGCCTTCTCAGAAGCAGCTGTAGTTTTCCCGGGAGCCTTTTTTCCTTTTTCTGGTTTTATTGCCATAGTCGTTTCAGGATTATAGCTGTAAAATTTCGGCGAACTTTTTAATTGGCCAAATTTTTAAAAATATTTTTTCCTTGCCTGTTTATTACTCAGCTTTTATCAGCTGATCCCTTCCGGGACCATTGGAAATATAATGTATATTAACCCCAAGGTAACTATTGATAAAGTTCACATATTCTTTCATGGTTACAGGCAGTTCTGCATAGGTTTTCGCTGCATCAGTAGCAGTATTCCAGCCAGCAAACTGTTTATATACCGGTTCCGGTTTTTGTCTTTCCATCTGAAATGGTATCTCCCTCGTCTGTTTGCCGTTTATTTTGTAATCAGTGCAAACATGGAGCTCCTTAAACGCATCCAATACATCTGCTTTTGTCATTACCAATTTGGTGACTCCATTGATCATACAGGCAAAATTCAATGCCACCAGATCAATCCAGCCGCAGCGACGGGGGCGGCCGGTTGTAGCGCCAAATTCATTTCCGATCTTTCTTAATTCTTCTCCGGTTTCATTTTCCAGCTCAGTAGGGAAAGGGCCGCCACCCACCCTGGTACAGTAAGCTTTGGTCACTCCAATAACATCCCTGATATGGCCTGGCGCAATCCCCAAACCACTGCATACGCCGGCAGAAATAGTATTAGAAGAAGTAACAAAAGGGAAAGTACCAAAGTCAATATCGAGCATGCTTCCCTGGGCACCTTCTGCCAGAATTTTCTTACCTGCTTTCAGTTTACTGTTGATGAAATATTCGCCATTGACAATATTAAGTTGCTTAAGAAATTCTACTGCTTCAAAAAATTCCTCTTCCCATTGTGAAATATCTTCCTGGAAGTTATAATTATCCAGCAAACGCTGGTGCTTTAAGCGCAGCTTGATATAGGATGTGGTGAAATTTTTATCCAATAAGTCTCCCACCCGTAAACCATTTCTTCCGGTTTTATCCATATAGGCAGGCCCTATGCCTTTTAAGGTTGATCCTATCTTTTGCTGACCTTTGGACAATTCTGCGGCTTTATCCAGTGCACGGTGTGTCGGCAATATAAGGTGGGTTCTCTCGGCTATAAAAAGATTTTTCCTGAGATCAATTCCAAATGACGCTACGGTATCACATTCTCTTTTCAGCGTAACAGGATCGAGCACCACTCCGTTACCAATCAGGTTAATAATCCCTTCATGAAAAACACCTGAAGGTATCTGGTGCAACACCACTTTTTTATCATTAACATATAATGTATGACCTGCATTAGGGCCACCCTGGAAACGGGCTACCAGGTCATACTCTTTCGCAAAAAAGTCTACAATCTTTCCTTTTCCTTCATCGCCCCACTGGAGGCCAAGTAATACATCAACCATGATTTATCGCTTCAATATTTTTCTTTGCCCTTTTGAAATGGGCGGGCCCGCCTGCCATAGCTTTTGCAAAGGCAGGGCAAAATTACGGGTTCACTAAAAAGCCACCGAATTAAATCCGGTGGCTTAACCATGTTTTTATACCCAATTAATTTAGTTATTCACGATTAGTTTATCGGATTATAGTTACAGTTCCTTTTTTGTTAATTACACGGTTGTCGTCTGTAACGGCCTGAATCATCCATACATAGACCCCGGAAGGCTGTGCAGTGCCATTCAGGGTTCCATCCCAGCCTTCATGTAACCTGTTGGTTGAAAATATCTGCTGTCCCCAGCGGTTGAATATCCTGAAATAAGTTAAGGACTTTATACCAACAGGGAATGGTGTGAAGCGGTCGTTTCTTCCGTCGCCATTTGGTGTAAATCCAGTAGGCACATAAATATCCGGTCCTTTATAGACTCTTACTCTAACATATCCTTCTCCCTTGCATCCGGCAATAGTGGAGGCTGTAACCTGGTAAACCCTGTCCTCTCCTATCTGGCCAATTGTCACTACCGGGTTGGGCACAAATGGATTATCAAGACCTGTTGAAGGTGTCCACACAAAAGTCGTGGCATCAGTATCTGTAGGTATAGCCAATAGCTGCACCTGGTCACCCGGATATCCAATGGTATCGTAAGGGAAAGTGTTAATCTTAATTGGTGGTGTTACATCAATGGTGATATCATCCGTTGTTAAAGATGGACAACCATTGGCATCTGCTATGATCGATACAGTGTAAGTTATATTCTGCGGAGCAGATGATACCGGGTTAGCAATATTGGGATTGTTCAGGTAAGTAGCCGGTGTCCATTGATACTGCACCCCGCCAGTTGCCTGTAATTGATAAGTTTGGCCATAACAGATATACCCGGCCGGCCCGGCATCAGGCACCGGGGCAGGGTTCACATTAACAATTACCGTGTCAATAATACTGCAACGACCCAATGTAGCAGTTACAATATATTGAGTAGTTACAACAGGGTTAGCCACCGGGTTATAAACAGTGGTATCACTTAATGCAACAGCAGGACTCCAGGAGTACTGGGTAGCATTGGAAGTAAGTTGTAATTGTGCAGAAGAGCCTTCACAAATAGTTGGATCCACCTGTGGAGTAAATGTAATATTACTGGACAAACCAACAGTGGCACTGAAATTGGTGGTACAACCCTGGTTATCTCTTACAGTCACGGTATAGGTACCCGGCGCCACATAAAATATATTGGAAGCCTGAAATGTGGTTCCATCTATTGAATACTGGTAATTACCATTTCCTCCTGCTGCGGCCACATCAATAATACCGTCATTGCCGCCATCGCAACTGGCATTGGTATTGGCTGAATTCGCTGTTAACACAGCCGGTTCCGTCACAGTTATATTTCTGGAAACAGTACAACCGTTTGCGTCTCTGATGATCACCGTATAGGCACCTGCTGCTACGGTGAAAATATTACCCGTCTGCCAGTTAGCACCTCCGTCAATAGAATATTCATAGGGCGAAATACCTCCATTGGCAGTAACAGTTATGGTACCATTGGTTTCTCCATTACAAATAACAGCAGTGGATGCATCTGTAGCAGTCAGTGTTGTCGGTTCATTTACCGTTATGCTAAGGCTATTTGAACAACCATTGCTTTCCCTGTAGTAAACGGTGTAAGTTCCTGCTGTCAAACCAGTAAATACCGGGCTGCTTTGCCAGTTCACATTATCCAGTGAATACTCATAAGGTGCTGTGCCGGCAGCTGGTTGTGTAACCGTTATTGTTCCGGTGGCACCACCATTACATAATACATCGGTTTTGCTGGCAGTTGTCAGCAGAACCGGGCCTGCACTTACAACAGTCGTATAAATGGTAGAAATACAACCTGTCGGAATATCTGTTACCTGAATAGTATGACTTCCGGCAGGAACATTGGTGAAAATATAAGGTACTGCACCCGAAACCAACGGACCGCCATCTAATGAAAACTCATACGGTCCTGTACCGTTTGTGGGTGTTACTGTAATAGTACCATTATTGGCTCCGCTACAGGTTGTTGCAGACGAAGTAATACTGGCAGCTAATGCTGGTCCAGCCGGGATATTGATATTAATCGTATTACTCAGGCATCCGCTGGGATTATCTGTAATAACAATTGTATGGGCACCGGCTGCTAAATTGGTAAATGTTGTATTAGTAGCGCCTGTTTGTGTAATGGTACCATCCAATACAAATGTGTATGGGCCTGTTCCGTTGGTAGGTGTTATTGTAACAGTACCATTGGCTGCGCCGCTACAGGTTGTACCAGTTATGGAATTAGATGCTGTAATAGCGGAACCGTTTGTTACAGTCCTTGTTACCACTCTTATACAACCCACATTATCTGTTACTGTAATGGTATAGGTGCCTGCCGCCAGTCCAGTAAATACATTAGATGCCTGGGGAGGATTGGC
>CAYPBW010000111.1:0-9629 GCA_964409055.1 uncultured Chitinophaga sp.
TGGGCTTCGGAACTGCTGTACTGGACAGTCTTATTCTCCCTTTCGTATTTGTATATCAGGAGCGGTAAATGGAAAAATAAAATAATTTAAAATTCCTTCTGGTACCTGACCGCCACATTGCCAATGAAACCGGTAATAGGCGGATGCATTTTTTTGATTGAAATATCTACCTTCTGAACTTCTGGAAATTGTTTATGGATTTTCTCAGTAATAGACATGGCAATCGTTTCCAGGAGATCAGTTCGTTGACACATTCTATTTTTCACTAAATCAAAAATAACTGCATAATTAATGGTGTCAGAAAGTTCATTTACCATCTCAGATTTAGGGTAATAACTGACATACAAACTAACTTCAAACTCATTGCCTGCAATCTTTTCCTCTTCATACAAGCCATGAAATGCATGAAAGCGAAGACCTGTCAGTTCAATTGTCATTAATCCGGCCATAAAAAAGTTTAATGAATTCCCCTGGCGCTAAGGTAGCGTTCTGCATCCAGGGCAGCCATACAGCCACTACCGGCTGCCGTTACTGCCTGGCGATAGATTTTATCCTGCACATCACCCGCAGCAAAAACGCCTTCAATATTGGTTTTACTTGTACCGGGAACAGTTTTTACGTAACCAGCCTCATCCATATCCAGCCAGCCTTTGAAAATTTCAGAATTGGGCTGGTGTCCAATTGCTACGAAAAAAGCACTAACAGGAATTTCCTGTTTTTCCCCCGTTTTATTATTTTTTATTCTTACCGCCGATACTTTTTTATCTCCCAGTACCTCATCTGTCTCACTATTCCAATAAATTTTGATGTTGGCCATATTCTTTACCCTGTCCTGCATTACTTTACTGGCCCTCATTTCATCCCTTCGAACTATCATATGCACCTGAGCACATATTTTAGAAAGGTACAAAGCCTCTTCAGCAGCGGTATCGCCTGCACCTACAATAGCCACTTCTTTCCCTTTGAAGAAAAATCCGTCGCATACGGCACAGGCACTGACACCGTAACCGTTTAATCGCTGCTCACTTTCTAAACCGAGCCATTTTGCCGATGCCCCGGTAGATATGATCACTGAATCAGCCTCAATCCATTTTTCTTCATCAATTTGTACTTTATGTACGGGTCCGGAAAAATCAACTTTAGTTGCCAGACCATAACGAATATCCGCTCCCATCCTGGCTGCCTGTTTTTCAAAATGTACCATCATCTCAGGGCCCTGAATTCCATCTGGGTAGCCAGGGTAATTTTCAACTTCAGTGGTAATTGTTAGCTGGCCGCCAGGCTGAATTCCCTGGTATAATACAGGCTTCAACCCTGCCCTGCTCGCATAAATAGCTGCTGTATATCCTGCCGGACCTGAACCAATGATCAGGCATTGAACTCTTTCATTTGATTCCATACTGGAAATTTTATATCCGGCAAAAATAGCCGTTAATACTATTTAATTTATGTGACATTAGTCGCCTGTTGATTGCTGTGGACAAATCTGAATTTTGCTTTACCGCGGAATGATAATAGTTCTGTACTGCGCTGCGTATCCTCCAAAATAGCCCAACGCACCACCTGTTACATTATTGATCACTTTGGTCGGAGATGAAAAAGGATTACCAACACTGGCGTAGGTGAATTCCATTGTTCGCCAAAAATCGTATGTGCCCTTATCTATATTAGCTAATTTGAGGGTTACCGTATCGCCCCGATTAAAAAATGAATAGTTTTCAGGTATAGAGCCGGTTCTGGGAATCCCTCTTTCCACCTGCACTTCGTAGGTAGTGCCGTCAATAATCTGATCATCATATACTGAATTTAGCCCCGGGTAAAAAGGGTCTCTGTTTTGCTTTGTAAAATACCTGATGTAATCACCAAAACCGGCAGGATCTGTTGCTTTGACCATTAAAACTACTTTTTCAGCGGGATTACCAGCAGGTGCCGGTTTCCAATAAAGAGAATCAATTTGCCTGGTTATCCACGGAATTCTTGTTGATGCAGTGTATTCTTTTCCATTACTTATAATTCTTAATGTATAAGCAGTATTTAGTTGCCCGGTTATAGCTGTAGCAGGGCTGGCCGGGTCATTAGTATAGTAAAATAAGTTGCTCCCGGTCGGTGTTGGAAAACTGTATTCTTTTAATTTATGTGTCCTCGTGCCATCAGAGACATATATCTCGGCACCGGAAACTGAGCTATTAGCCAAAATGTCGTAGGAAACAGAAGAAAAATAGTCTATACTTCGTGACAAATAAACAAAAGGGGCTTGCCCGTTCTCAATAGTGGCTTCCACTACCAGTTTTGGTTCCTGTGAACCCAGTTCGAATTCTACCGTTTTCTCACATGATGAAACAAAAAAAACGGCAATAAATATCAGGATTGGCCAGATAATTCTCATAGTTGCTGTAAAAATAACCAGTCAGGCCCGAAATAGTTGGGATAAAAAGAACTCCGGTCTCATTTGAACAAGACCGGAGTTAAAGTACTGATATACCCACCAACCTGCCTCCGCAGGCAGATTTTCATAATTTAGCCGAGATATGCTTTTAAAGCACTGCTGTAACGGGCCTTTTGTAAGCGCTTAATAGCCCTTTCTTTGATCTGGCGGATACGTTCCTTTGTAAGGTCATATTTCTGACCAATTTGCTCAATGGTTACCCCATTTTCGCCATCCAGGCCAAAATAAGCATTAACAATCTCAGCTTCCCGGGGCGAAAGTGATTTTAACACCCGGCGAATTTCATTTCTGAGTGAATCTTTCATTACATCATCGTCAGTATCGTCACTACCTTCCAGCAGATCACCCATAGCTACATCTTCAGCTTCATGCACCGGGGCATCCAGTGAAGTATGACGGGTGTTACTTTGGAAAATGTTGTTGATCTCAGTTTCACTCATTTCGAGCAATTCAGCCAGCTCTTCAGTTGAAGGCTCTCTTTCATGCTCCTGCTCGAAAGCCATGTAGGCTTTGTTTGCTTTGTTGTAGGTGCCAATTTTGTTTTGAGGCAGGCGGACTAATCTGCCCTGCTCTGCCAACGCCTGCAGGATGGACTGGCGAATCCACCATACGGCGTATGAAATAAATTTGAAACCTTTGGTTTCGTCAAAGCGTTGTGCCGCTTTAATTAAGCCGAGGTTACCCTCGTTGATCAAGTCACTTAATGACAACCCCTGGTGCTGGTATTGCTTGGCCACAGATACCACAAAACGCAAATTCGCCTGTACCAATTTGTCTAAAGCCCTCTGAGCATCAAGAGGGTTCTTATGAAACATTTTGATACGTTGGGCCAGTGTAGTTTCCTCCTCAGGAGTAATCATTGAAATCTTAGAAATCTCCTGTAAGTACTTTTCAACTGCCTGGGAATCCCTGTTTGTGATCTGGGTAGCAATTTTGAGCTGCCGCATAATTAAAACTGTTTAAGAATCAAACGAATAAATGACAGTCTTTGTTTGCAGAATGTTGCAAATGGATAGTTAATTGCAATAATACGAATTTACCGTCCGGGACTGTCTGCAAAGGTAGCTAATAACAGCGGTATCTCATAGTAATCAGGCTTGAAAAATTACCCACAGGATACTGTGCAAACGTTTTCTATTGTAAATAATCCTCTAAAAGCTGCGACCAGACTGAATTAAGCCGGCTAATTGACCCAAAATAACTTTTAACCTTAACCCTTAGCCGCAGGAGCCTTTTTTGCCCTCCTGCTCAATATTATCCAAATTGCCAGACCTGAAAGAAAAAGCAATGTTGAGATTACCTCAGCCTGAGTAGGTTGAAACCCGAAGATATTGATGCGGGTATTTACCCTTATTTTTTCAATAAAAAATCGTTCAATACCATTGAACATCAGGTATAAAGCGAATAATGTGCCTGGAACTTTCAATCTTTTTCTCAAACTCCACAAAATGAAAAAGAGAATAAAGCAGGCAACGATTTCGTACAAGGGCGTTGGATAAACAGCTTCGGCCAGCTCGTTACAAAATTTGCCTTCACATCCCGGTATTTTTATCCCCATTTCATTTACGTTATGGGGGTACTTGTAAGCCCACATCCAATCGGGTAGCCAGGAAAAAGGCTTGGGATTATTATTCACAATACCCCAGTCACCATCACCGGAAACCTGGCAACCAATCCGGCCTACAGCGTAAGCGATCATCATAGTTGGGCCAAAAGCGTCATTAAGGTGCCAAAAACCGATCTTATGTTTTTTGGCATACCACCAGATAGCCAAACCGGCGCAAATCAAGCCTCCGTAAAAAGTAAGCCCCTTTGCAGAGAAGATATAATCAGTGGGGTGTTTCAAAAAATCAGACCAATTCTCAAAAATATCAAAAAGCTTGGCCCCGAGCAGGCCAAAAACCAGGGCAATGATTGTCAATTCTCCCACCCTGTCATGCGGCCATATTCTTACTGTCCTTTTTTCTGGTTTAGCCAGCTTTTGTTTGTTCTTCTCCCACCATTTTAATCCGGCAAAAAGCAGCCCAAGCCCAATACCTGCAGGCCAGCTACCCATTCCTGAAAAAATGAAAGCTTGCGGGTCTTCGGTTGCCGAACTATCAAGAATGAAAAGGGCAACAATTTTATAGCCTAATACAAACCCAAGTAAAAAGTTCAGGCCTATGTCCAGCATACTTGCCGGCTGTCCCACTATTACCTGCATTTCAGTAGGCTGAAAAAGGCCCAGCCTGCTTTTACGCTTCAACTCACTGGCTAAGACCACCGCTGCGACAATGAAAGCGATAGCTACAAAAAAGCCAAATGAATTAACGAATCGAAGGAAGGTCCATTCTACCCCAAAAAGGTCCTTAAATGCATAGTAAAGGTTAGGATACATGAATACTTAATTGGTTGGGGGCGAATATACTAAAGAAAGCCCCGAGTTATCATATTTAATCTTCAAGATTTGTGTCTTGTGACTAGTTCTGAAAAAGCCCCGAAAATAATCCGGGGCTTTCCACTTATTGATCAGTAAAATTATTAGTTGCAATGCTGCTCAAATGCACCAATCAGATTCTGGGCTATTACCTGGGCAGGTCTGCCTTCTATTTGGTGTCTTTCGATAAAATGTACCAGTTGCCCGTTTTTAAAAAGAGCGATGGCAGGCGAAGAAGGAGGATACGGCATAAGATGCTGGCGCAACGCTTTGACTGCTTCTACATCAAACCCGGCAAAACTGGTTGCAAGGTAGTCTGGTTTCTTAGGGGTATTATGCACTGCCATTAAAACACCCGGACGGGCAGTACCGGCTGAACATCCGCAAACGGAATTGATCATTACAAGGGTTGTTCCCTCTTTGGCGAGTTGTGCTTCAACTTCAGCTGGCGAAAGAAGTTCTGTAAATCCATTTTCAGTCAGTTCCTCTTTCATGGGGATTACTATTTCCTCTGGATACATAATTTATCTGTTTGATTATTAATAAAAACACAAAGCTATACAAAATGTTGGGCTGATATCATGTATACCATGCACAGAAGCAATTCTGGCAGTAAAAATTTCTGATTTCGGAAATTATGTCCCCTTTTTTCATGCCATCTGCCAGCTATGACATAAACAGGTGACGTGGTATGTGGTTTGACAAACTCAATTCGTATTCTTTAATCTAAAAAAATAAAACTATGGCATACGTAAAATTCAGCAGAAAACCTTTTGAAGGTACATTTAGTAACCTGGTCGATGACCTTTTTACAGAACTACCGGTATTACTAAACAGCGGCTTTAACAATACTGTAAGAAAAGATTCTGTTCCTGTAAACGTCAAAGAAACAGAAAAGAGTTTTCAACTTGATGTGATTGCTCCGGGTTTTGACAAAACTGATTTTAAGGTAAACATTGAACAAGATATTTTGACTGTGTCTGCTGAAAAGACGAACGAGGTAAATGAAGAAAGTGATAAACAAATAAGAAAGGAATACAATTTCCGTTCTTTTAAGAGATCTTTCACATTGGACGAAAAAATTGATGCAACGAATATTGAAGCATCTTACGTCAATGGTGTGTTGAGATTAAACCTTCCAAAAAAGGAAGCTGTCAAACAATCGGCGACTGAAATTGTAATAAAATAAGTTCTTACATAAAAGTTTTCTCATAAGCAGTTGGTTTTGGTTTACACCCTCCGTTTCTACGGAGGGTTTCTTTTTTAACTTCTGGCAATTATTCCTTACAACCCTGCCTTCTTCTGGTATCAACCAGGTATTGAATTTTCCATACTCCATTAAATCTTACCAACTGAAAAGAATTTACACCGCAGTGGCTGAACTGTCCTTTGTAGTAAAAATTGTATGGTGTCCATACCATTGCTAATGGACCATCAACTTTTACTGTTTCAAAACTGATCCTTTCATCGGCATTCCCTTTTGCTTCTTTGGCAATAAAGCTAATAAAACCAGCTGGTGACTCATTCCGCACAATCAAATTTCCTTCTTTGTTTCTGGATATCGTCTGCATAATCATACTGTCCGCAAAACAGCCTTTTATCATTGCAGTATCGGCTTCCCGCATACCAACAAACATCTTATTGATTACACTCTTTACAGAATCTTCTGCTGACTGTGCATTTACTGAGCTTCCACAAGAAATCATTGTTAAGACTATCAAAAAGTATCGCATATAAAACGGTTTTAAGACTTTATGGCAAATGAATTGGTTGATAAATACGTTCACTGATTTTTCAAAAATAAACTTCCCTGCCATGCAAACAGCCAGATTGGTACAAGCGGTAATAGTGATGCTGATTGTGGCTTTGGCCGCCAGTTGCGCCGTTACAAAAGAATACAGCAGTAAGCTATTTTCACCGAAAACAACAGTGCAAAAAGACAGTCAATCGCTTGCTCTCCGATTTCTTGAAATTGGCAACAATGAAAAGAGTACGGATGATTGGGTAACAACTGACATTATAAGGGGAATCGACACCTCATTGGGCACTTCTTCTCTGGACAACCTGGCAAAAATCCTTCCTTCTGAAGCCAAAAAAGATTCTGTACAGGCTAAAAATTCAGAAAAGACAGAAGCGCCAATTGCAGCAGAATCAAAACCAAATAAACCAACTGAAGAACCCGTGGCCAGGACCACAAATGCTAACGGAGTAAGATCAAAAAAGATAAGAGAAGAATAACCAATTTATCAAATAAATAAACCGTATCTCCTAACCATCAAACAAATAGTCATGAAAAGAACATTTATTCTTACAACGGTAACAATTACTGTTCTGGCTTTGATTTTAACCAGTTGTAAATCCAGCCGGGTTTGGGAAACCAGGGACAGAACAGAAAGAACATCCAGAAACAATCCGCCACCTCCTCCTGCAGCAGCACCCCGCTATTACAGTTCCGTTGCCTTGATCATAAATCCAACTCCCGGGTTCACGATGAACCGATATCATGACGGAAGGTATTTTCATCGTAGTCCGGGTGGCTTACTTTATTGGAAAGGCTACGACAACCGGTTCTTCCTTGACGGATCTTATTTAAACCGGATCAGCTATTCAAAATGGGAATATGACGAGTGGAGACGATATAAGAGAGCCTCTGAAAGTAATCGTAGAAGATACTAAACAAAAAAAGTAAACCTCATTTGCCGGCGGGCACTTGGGGTTTATTTATACCCAAGTATCTTCAACATACTTTGTGCAGATTGTTCTTTGGCATAAATCCAGTCAACAAGTTTGCCATTCTTATCGTAGCCTACAATGACATGCTTGGGCGAAGGGATAAGGCAATGCTTAATACCCCCGTAACCGCTGATCTGATCCTGGTAGGCGCCGGTGTGAAAAAAGCCAACGTATAATGGCTCTTTATCACCATTTGTTTTAGGCAGAAATACTTCGTTAATATGTTCTTCCGAGTCATAATAATCATGACTATCGCAGGTAATACCACCTAATACCACCCGCTGGTAATCATGATCCCATTTATTGACTGGCAGCATGAGGAATTTTTCTCCAATCCCCCATGTATCCGGCAAAGTGGTAATAAATGAGGAGTCGATCATATACCAGGTTTCCCTGTCATTTTGAACTTTTTCTGCAATTACTTTATAAATATGCGCCATGCTTTCTCCTACCGTATAGCTGCCAAATTCTGTAAAGATATTCGGCATCGGCACTTTGGCCTTTTTACATGCTGTCTTGATATTTCTTACAATCTCGTTGATCATGAACTGGTAATCATATTCAAACCCGAGAGAATGTTTAATAGGGAAACCTCCCCCTATGTTTATTGAATCCAGTTCCGGACAGATTTTTTTTAGCTGGCAGTAAAGGTTAATCACCTTGTTCAGTTCACTCCAGTAATAGATATCATCTTTGATCCCTTTATTCAGGAAAATATGCAGCATCTTCAATTGAAACTTGCTTTCATATCCTTCGATCCTGTCCACATAAAACTCGAGTATATCCTTGGCCCTGATCCCCAGCCTGGATGTATAAAAGGGAAAACTTGGTTCTTCTTCAGCAGCCACCCTGATTCCTAATTTAAAGGGAACCTTGACAGAGGAAGAATAATCTTTCAGTTCTTCCTTATTATCCAAAACTGGTATAACATTAGAAAAGCCTGAGTTAATCAGATTAGCTATTCTTCGGGTGTACCCCTTTTGTTTAAATCCATTACAAATGATGTGTATGTCCTTTGTAATTTTCTTTTTCTGATATAATTTTTTGATGATCTCAATATCATAAGCATAGGATGTTTCAAGATGTATGTCGTTTTTCAGCGCCTCTTCTACCACGAAACTGAAGTGAGAGCTTTTAGTACAATAACAATATAAATATTTCCCTTCGTATTTATGTTTTTTAAAGGCATTAGCAAACATCTGTTTGGCTTTCTTTATCTGCATCCCAATTTTGGGCAGGTAGGTAAGCTTCATCGGGGTGCCATACTTCTCTATCAGGGCATTCAGGTCAAGCCCGTTAAAGAACAAATCACCCTCTTTTACTTCAATTCCTTCCTGTGGAAAATTAAATGTTTGCTTAACGAGGTCGTGGTAAGAATTAGTCATGTAAGCCAGAATGGGTTAGGCCATAAATAATTTTGACGGCACAAATGTATAAGATTGGTGAAATTGAAGGCCAAAAATTTATGGCCAACGGGTAGCAGATCAAATTTCCTTAATCTTGATAATTTTGTTTTCAACCGGTGTCACCTTATAACCATTCTGACGGAGCAGGTTGATGACCCCCTTCTCCCCCGGTAAATGCCCGGCTCCAACAGCAATAACCAGTGATTTATCGGGTAAGAGTTCATTAAGCTTTTTAACCCAGTTGAGGTTTCGGTGATAAAGTAAAATATCCGTAAACCCAGACATTCCAGCATCTGATTCTACCATCAGTTCCTCCAATTTTTTCAGGTCCTGGTTTTTATAGGCCTCAAAGAGCTCATTCAATTGCTGGTTATCATTATCACCAGAAGTGGCGCTATCGATATAACTTACCAGTTGCATTGCCTGTAATTTGTATGGAATACTGTCAAGTACGCCAGCCTGGTACGACATTGTTTCCAATCCGCTAATTTTCTTTCTACTTTGTTTCGCTTCCTCCATTATTACCTGTTCCATTATAGCCGTATGATCGCAAACCAGCGAACGCTGCTCCAGTGTTGAAGCAGCCAGAATGGGTTTATAAGTCTCCAGCATGGAGAAAGGGAGCATA
>CAYPBW010000112.1:0-9621 GCA_964409055.1 uncultured Chitinophaga sp.
TCACTACCGTTGGATGCAGACTGATATCTGCCAAAGCCACCAAGGCTGATTAATAATTCATTTCTCTTATTTCTGACAAAGCTGTAGCGGACATTCACGCCGGCTTGTACTCCGGCAGTTGTAAAACGGATGGAAGCATCCTGCCGCATTCCGGAAAAATCATTATTAATAATTATTGTATCGGCTGCATTATTAATGCTTCCCCTGAAATAATAATTCAATGATAGTTTCGGTGAGTTATATTTCGTATACTCGGTTCCGAAGACGATTCCCCGCATATCTCCACTGCCATGTTTGCTGTAGCCAACGATAACCAGGATCTGTTGATCAGGCAGTTTTTGTGCATGCATAAAAAAAGGTAAGTGGCTAATAAAAAATAAAAGCATCTTTCGTTTCATATCATTTTTTTGGTTTTATAGGATATGATTAAAATAGTTGCCGGCTTCAGTTTGCTATCTATAATATGTACCCCAGTTTGATAAAAGTTCGAAAACTGTTCAGATTGCCTGAATTACTGAATTCGGGCTTGTTGCCTGTTTTGTCAAATGAAATATTTTTGGTCATGGCGTACCGGCTTTCAATACCAATAAAAACCTTTTTATAGTAATAAACTGCTCCGGTTCCCATGCCATAAGTAAATACTGGCTTATCGTTATCACGGAATTTTGTAAAAATCATACCGGCTACCGGCCCGATGCCGAATTCAAACGATGATTTTGCGACCAGCTTGTATTGCGGGTTGATTTCAGCTGATAAAGATTTATAGTCCTTTCCCTGTTGTCGGATAAGACTTATTTTTTGCCGGATATGGTTTTTATTACCCTGGTCCAGTGGACACTCCATTGAGAACTCAAATCCATATACTGGTGCAGATGTCTTAAAGAGGTTATTGTACTGCATGCCGCCAATAACAGATATACCGGCCTTGGGATTGAAAACTTTGCCGGCGCCGGATTGCTGTGCTTTTCCAAAATAAGGGATGATAAGAATCAATAAGATGATAAACTTTTTCATGGCATATATTTAAGATGAAGAAATATAAATTAGGCGGATGAAGGCCTTAGAGGTGTTTTTACACCTTTAATCATCAGCCAGAATATAAACGGCACTTCACCGGCAAACCAGGTTGGATAAACAATTTTTAAAACGGTGTCTGATGCTTCAGGAAACAAAACATTTGTAAAGCTTGTAATGATATATCCTGCACCATTTATCGCCAGCAGCCATGCAAATATTTTTGGAATAAACCCGCATTGATAAATAAGCAATGCCAGTGGTAGTAGCCAAAGACCCCAGTGAAATGTCGTTAGCTCCTGAATATAGGTTCGCATTTTTAAAAGCATACTCACAATATCCTGTGTTTGTGCTGCCGGCAATGCCTGCAATAAATCGCCTTTTGAAATTTTAAGTACAGTTACACTGATTGCATCGCTGATAAATGCAGCCGGAATGGCCACCAGCACTAAAATAACCATCCACCTTGCATAAAATACATTCACCGGCTTAAACATCCGGTACAATAACAAAACCACGATACCAAAAAGAATATTAGCTATTATGCTCCCCATAATGGTTGTACGATAGAGAAATTCATTTACCGCCATATTTTTCATGGAAGCTGCTATATCCCCATTCACCATTATTTGGGGAGTAACATACATGTAATCGTAAATAGCAAGAGCGGCAAATGTGAAATACAAAAAACCGGTAAGCCTGGCCCTGCCCTTAAGGTTATTTTCGGTTTCAGTCATATTATCTACTTACTTGAATAAACATCCTGGAAGAATTTAATCAGGCGTCAAAGCAATTTATTGGAGAAACCGGACTTAAATATTGATAAGTCAACAAACAACAGATTTGCGTCAATGAATTGCAGATGTCGCTTATCAAAATTGCTCAGGTGGAGAGATAATATTTTTCTGGAACAGCAAGTTCCCCTCTTTATCAATTATTCTTAGGCGGAAACGGCCATGATTCAGTGCCAATACCACTTTCACATCAGGACCATTTACTATCAACTGGTCAACCGGTATTGAATTATCCGGTTCATTTTCTGAAAATACCTGGAGCAGCAGCGTTTGTGTTGACTGATTTAATCGTGTTTTAAACTTCAATGCCTTAACCCCGGGCAGATCAAATAACCAGTCAGGCCTGCCCTTGAGAATCTTGACACGGGGAAAGAAAACATAAGCATCAAAAGAGCTTTCACCCAAATACCGGTTGCTGTTGTTGTTTTTTAAAATTACAGGCTCCTTTATTTTGTACCTGCCTGTTACATACCTGTACAAAGGATGCTCTTCTCCCCTTGTCAAACGTTCGGTCATCGTAGGAGCATAGACAGTAAAAGGATCATATCCTGTGAGTTTTTTTAACCAATAACCCATCGGCTCCCAGCCATCATTGGTTACAGTTTCCGAAATATGCCCCCGGCCGGCCAGGATCAATACTTTGGCATCCGGATCTCTGTCAAATATTTTTGATTGGATATGTTCTGCCTGTTTTTTATCTCTTTCTTTTTCATTGTTATCATAGGCCACCAGTTTATATCCGAGTTTAACTGCATCCCGAACTGCATTGGCATATACCGGATCCATTAAATAATAACCGGAATGATAACCAGGAGCTATAAAGCCCGGAGATTCCACCTCGGGAGTAAATGCCTCCGCAGCGAGGTAGCGGAACCCGGATTGCCATAAACAAGAGAGCAGGGATGAATACAGGGATCTTGTCTGCGGCAAATGATGTTCTTCACCCCAGATAATTATATTGTGTGATCTGGCCTCTTCTGCAATCACATCCAAAGCAGCTAACGGAACAAATTCAGGGGCAAGTGTTTCTGCCCTATCACCGTAATTTTCCCTTAGCGTTTTGATAGTATGCATTGCCTGCACACCCGCCAGCGGGAAACCCAAAAACTCCTCCATGTTCCTTTTCTGCTCAATAAAAATTTCTTTGAACGGTGATGAAAGATACCTGTGCTCCAGCTCCAGCATCGCAGCATAAGTGGCCAGCGGATTACCCGACACCCGTTCTTCTTTCTTTAGCAGGATCGGAATAAGCATAGGTTTTGCTGAATCGGCAACAGACTGAGAACATAATCTGGCAGAACTGATCAGCATGATTAATAGTAATGAAAAACAGCGGGCTAATAGTAGCATATAATTTTAAATAAGGATCAATAGGTTTATAATACAAGTACATCAGCAAAAGGTAACCACCATTGAAAAAGCCGGGAATAGTTATAAATTTTTCAGTATGAGAATATTTAAATCTCCTAACTGTCAGTGTTTTTCTTGACTATCCCGGGCTTCACACAACACTACGTAATAAAAATAAAGGGCGGCAAGTATTGTCAACAGATAGTAGATTTTCGTCAACGAAAAGATATCATGACAGGAGGGCCCTTTCGGATACAAAATTATCTTTAGGGAGACAACTAATCACTACAGCATTATGACAGAGCAATTCTATAAATATGTTATTATAATATTATGGGCAGCCTATATTGGCATCCGTGTGCCGTTTGAAGGCCGTTACAGGGAGAATAAAAAAACAAGGAAGGAAGGTGTTGCCGCAGAAAGATTTATCATTGTACTACTTGGATTAACCATTCTCCTGCTTCCAATGATATGGGCTCTTACTTCTTATTTAGACCAATTCCGTCTTTTTTTTCACCCGGCTATCCGTAATGCCGGTATTGTGCTGGCTGTGGTCAGTCTGGTTTATTTTTTTCAAATACATAAGGCTTTGGGAAATAACTGGTCGCCGGGTTTAGAGATTCAAAAAAAACATGCTTTAGTTGTTGCCGGTCCTTATAAAAGGATCAGGCACCCGATGTATCTTCAGATATTGCTCTGGGCCCTTTCGCAGTCGCTGATATTATCCAATTTTATTGCTGGTTTTGCCGGAATTGCCGGTTGGTTTTTGTTTTATTGGTGGCGGGTACCCCGGGAAGAAAAAATGCTGAAGGATTATTTTGGTAATGCTTATACTGACTATATGAAAAAATCAAACCGGATAATCCCTGTTAATTTCAATCAAAAGAACAAATGACTACAACAATAACTGCAGGAACCATTCGAAGCCTGTTTTTGTTTTGCAGCCTTGTGCTTAAGCCCGGTAAAAATTATCAATAGATTTTCCGGTTCATGTTTTGTTTGTGAAAGCCCGTCTTTTTTTAATTCATCAATTAATATTGATTCCCTTTTTGAGCTTCTCAATATTGCCTGCAATAACTGGTTTGGACTGTGGTGATGCCTGTAACAGGGCTTTTTGAGCAAATTCCAGTGCTTTATTATAATCACCATTAGCAGAATAGGCATAGGATAACCCGTTGTTGACGATATACAAATCGCCGAATTTCTTTTGTGCACCCCGCATTACCTGCAGCGCCCTGTCATTTCTTTTCTGTGCAAGCAGTTCCCTTCCATAACCTATGTATTCATTACTATTGGCAATTAATAATGCCTCATTCATTACAGAGTCTGCCTGTTGCAGGCGGTTTAGCCGGATGTATCCCTCTGCCAGGTTTGCATAGGCATGGTATGCGGTCTGACCAAAGGGTTTACCGGTTACTGCTCTTTGCGCCCAGGCCAGTGCTTCTTCTTCGTTAATGTTTTTTTCAAAACAATAGGAGGAAGCCTGTATCAGATTGGCCGTGATAAAACTTTTTGGGCCCGTCATTTCTGACCGGATGCCTGCCAAAACAATATTTTCAACATCAACATCGATCGTAAAGGGTACCGAAAGTTTTTCCCATTGCATAGCGATTGTACAACTTTTTTCAGTATGCGCTATAAATTCATATTTAAGCCATTCCACCGGATCTTGCAGTAGAGCCGGTTTAACCGAAACCCTTAAAACATCATCAGCCTGTTTGTAATAGAAACTTCCCCAGGCCCCTGTTTGTTTGGAAAAAATCAGCATGATGCTATCCTTGCCGATAGCCATAAAAAGCGCATATGTTCCTGCTTTTATCCATTCGCCTTCTACTTTAACATCGTGTTCGAAAGAAATAGTTGTGGCTTCATTGGCCCCCGCCCTCCAGGGACTTGACATATTGTTACTGATAAAGTTGAATGATCCAAAACCATAATTAACCAGTTTACCCCAGATATTTCCTTCACGGCCCTTAACACCCGGCCTTCCATATTTTATAGTAATATTTGTTATACCTACTTCTTCGGTAACCGTTGCTCTTGGATTAAACCCTACCGGGGGTATATCCAATTGTGCATACAGGCCCCGGCTCATTGTTAATACTATCAGCAGCAGTACTGACTTCTTAACAGGAAAGTTGATTGTTTTCATTATTATTGTTTTAATTTTTAATCGGCCCCGTCTTTTTTTACTCTTTCAATAACTTTAGCCGCCACTTTTTTCCCCATTTCGAGAGCTATTTCATTATCACTCCGAAAATGAATACCTGCCTGGAAACGGGATTCAGCGGCTTCCTTTGCTTTTTTCCAGTAGAGCTCTTTTTCATCCGGGAAGAAATAAGCGAAAATGCCTGCTTCGACGGCTGCTATGGCTGCATGGCCGGATGGGTAACCCGGAAAGGGTGGTGTGAAAATGATGGCGGGTTTGAAACTGGTGTCATACTGATCGGGTCTTATACCCCAGTAATAAAATTTTGCATCCCAGCAAGCTACGAATCCATCATAGGTTGCTATGTTCAATGCAGCCTGTATTCGTGCCGCTCTTGGTGGATTCAGGTGCAGGTTGTTTTCGAATATTTTCAGGGATAGTTTGTTGTAAAACCAGGATTCGTTGGCCCAATAAAACGCATTGCTCAGCGAGGAAAAGGTTTGCTTGAAGTTTTTCAGTTCCTGCATTTCCTTTTCAAAATCGGGCGGCGGACCCGGCCTGAACTCATTACTGCTGCTGAGCACTACTGTTTTATTTTTCCCTGCCATTGGAAATAATGCAAATGATCCTTTCCAGCGTTGTTTTCCATCGGGAATTTTTCCATCCCATATTTCAGTATTGATAAAATCTTTTGTAGCATGTATTGCTTTTTCAGCAATTTGCCTGCCCAGCTCAAATCCTGCCCGGGTATCGGAAGGGAAAGCAACACCTGCGGCAATACGGCTTTGCATGAGCAGTTGCGCTATTTTATTTACTGAATCACTCAGCGCCGGGTAAAATTTTGAAAAGATACTTACTGCCACCCCTGCTGCCACTGAATGTTCGCAGGGGAAAGAAGGACTTTCCGGTCGTGGAACGAGAAGTTTGATCCGTTTATCCATCTCAAAAGGCCTTTTTGTATCATTGGTATACTTGGTATCCCATGCCACGATTATTGCATCGTAAGTAGCTGTGGCCAGCAACATATTAGCTAATGCACCATATCGGCCGGTATCGGAAGTCCACATTGCTGTCATCATTTCCTGCCAGCGATAACCCGGCCAGCCGGCGTTCCAATAAAGGATACTTTGATGCATTGCGGGAGTAATATTTCTCTGTGCTGCTATTACCTTTTCAATTTCTTTTTTACCGGAAGCGGTGGGGGATAGCCGGTAATCTTTTGCGGAAGAAATAAACCATGTTTTCCATTTGCCCGCACCGGGTTCCGTTTGCGCCAGGGTTGCAGGAACGTAAAACCATACAAAAACAGTAATACATAATACCCGTATCATAAATTATAATTTTTACAAGGATAGCATATACGGTTATTGTCTTTTTCCCAAAGTCAACAGACAGCCTGTACCTGTCAATGAATAACAGGATGCAGGTATAAAAAAAATTTTGTTGACCAGGATTGTTGATTGGTATACCAGGATGCCTGTTCTGTCCGCGACAAAGGAGGTGCACAAAGATTTTCCGATATTTACTTTCATGACCGGTTTACAAACGGATAAACGAAAGCTAAAGCTCTACCTGTGGATGGCCCTTATCTACTCGGCTTTTGTATTGTTTGTTGATTTCCTTTATAACCGTGACTCTTTTTGGGAAAGGGTGCAAAACAATACCTGGCTGATTATCTATGTTACATGCTGTAACTATATTTTATTTGAATACACCATTCCCTTTATTAAACTTGAGTGGAAAAGATTACTCCTTGCTCCGCTCCTGATTTTCATCCACCTGCTGTTTTATTCTTTTGGATTGTATGGGTGGAGATATATTTTCGTTCAGCTGAAGCTGTATATCCCTATTGGCAATTTCAAAACCACCTGGGAGGGGGTGGAGTTTCTTATGGCCTATAGCATGGGCTCTGTTTTCTTCTTTGGCATCATCAGCCATATTTATAATTATGTCAAATTAAAACAGGCAGCCCAGCAGTTGCGTATTGAAAAACAACAGGCAGAATTAAACTACCTGAAGTCCCAGACCAATCCGCATTTTCTGTTTAATACATTAAATAATATCTATTCGCTGGCCAGGGATAAATCTGACCTGGCACCGGAATCGGTGCTGCGCTTATCCAAAATCCTCCGCTATATGCTCTATGAAACCGGGGGCGATTATACAGGCATCGAACAGGAAATGAAAATCATCAGCGATTATATTGAACTGGAAAAACTCAGGTATGACGCTTCGTTGAATATAAGCTTCACCCATGATATTGATAATATCAGGCAGGTTATTCCGCCGCTGTTACTTATTCCATTGGTGGAAAATGCCTTTAAGCATGGGGTTTCAGAAACAAGAACACAACCTTATGTAGCTATTCATCTGTCTGTAAAAAATGGAGTCTTGTCGTTTCGTGTAAAAAATTCTGTCGGGGATACGGCAACGGAAAAAGAAATCAGGGAAAGTATCGGCCTTTCCAACCTCCGCCGCCAACTGGCATTGCTATACAAGGAATACAGCCTCATCCTCCGGCCGGGACGTTCAGATTTTACATCCGAATTAAAAATAAATCTTGCAAGCCATGTCTGAAATTAAATGTATCATCGTGGAAGATGAACCGCTGGCCGCAAAAGTACTCAGCGATTATATCGCACAGATACCCTTTCTTAATTTGAGGGGGACTTTCAAAGATGCCATATTGGCGACAGAATACCTGCAGGATAACACAGCAGACCTTATCTTCCTCGATATTCATTTGCCAAAACTAAAAGGGATGGCTTTTTTAAAAACCCTGCAGCATCCTCCGGCAATTATCATTACAACGGCGTATCATCAGTATGCGGTAGAGGGATTTAACCTGAATGTAACCGATTACTTGTTAAAACCAATTGAGTTTGAACGCTTCCTCGTCGCTGTAAACAAACTGCAGGCATTCAAAAAAGAGAAACACCATTCTTCCGGGCAAACAGAGAGCAAAGACCACCTGTTCTTATCCGTACAAAAAAAGAAAGTAAAAATTCTTTACAGTGAAATTTTATATATTGAAAGTCAGCAGGAGTATATAAAAATTGTGACTGTCAAAAAGGAGTACCTCAGCAAAATGAGCACTCATGAAATAGAAGCCCTGCTGCCGGTACATTTGTTTAAACGTATCCACCGTTCATATATCGTTTCAGTAATGAAAATTGAAAGTTATACAGCGGATGCCGTAGAAATCGGTGGTATATCGGTTCCCGTCGGCAGAAGCTACAGAAATGTAATAGATAGTTTCTAGAGATATAACTTTTATCTATGTACTATACCCGGCAATACCCTGCGCAATAAACGTTTTTAGAAAAGCATGCCCAAAAAGAAACAATTAAAGAACCCTTACGCTGCAAAAGACGGCTCACCGCTCAATGGAAAGGAAAAAGAATTCTTCAATTGGGAAATTACCCGGGCTAAAAAAGAACTCAAAAAACTATCTCCCGAACAACAGAAAGAACGGCTCACCTCCCATAAAGCCCTTAACAGGCGCATGAATTCCTGATAGCCTTCCTAATTAAAATGATCTTGCCGTGCAAAATCAGAGATGCAGGTTCGGGTCTTATTTTCCCGGGAACATTTTTTTGTAAAGTGCCTCGTGGAAATCTTTGTTGTCCCACATGAAGCTGGACGGGGGCATGTTGTATTCGAGAATGGTATCGAGGCGGCCGGCGAATGATTTCCACTGTTCATAATTGTCCCGCAGCTTGACGGCGTAGATGGTCCAGCAATCGCCTTCGATGTTTAACAGGTCGGGCATGAGGCGGAGTATGACGGGCTGCACTATATCATAGAACTGCTGCCGCTGTGCTTCTTCCTGCTGATGTATCTGCTGCAGGATGGCGTTTTCTTTTTGTTTGTGTTTCTCCCACTCTTCATCGGATGGGTGAACGAGGTGATTGCGTTCTTTGTCTGTTACTTCTTCCGGCTTTGCGGGACGGGTATAATATTCTTTCCACTCCTGCAGGCGGGGATATAGCTGGGCGAGATCGGCTTTTTCTTTCTGCAACCTGAGTACATTCCAAAAACCATAAATGAGGAAGAAGGACAGTATGCGGTTTATCTCCTTTGCATGTTCTAATATTTCTTCGTTCTGCGTGGTGCGGAGATAAGGGAACTGCTGCTGCATTAATGCCCAGAGTGGTTTGTGGATGGTACGGAAAAACCGGGGTTCGGTGTTGAAGAAGATTTCTTTTAGTTCAAAGTATTTGTCGAGTGTCTCCTGGAAGTCAGCAGGAAATTTATCACGATGTAGCTGGAAGAATTGGTCTTGTTCGGAGGGGAACATGGGGCAAAGGTAAG
>CAYPBW010000113.1:0-9577 GCA_964409055.1 uncultured Chitinophaga sp.
AAATGTTATGGTTTTGTTTCAACGGAAACAAAAGTATAATTAGTAACAAATATACAAACAATCTTGCTTCTGGAAATTTTTCAATAATAGCCGGTGCATATAGTGACAATTTTGGTGATTTTTCTGCAATAGGAGGTGGTTCTGGTAATACTATATATAAAAAATATTCTTTTATAGGGGGGGGATTATTAAATTATTCTTCTGGTATTAGCAGTACAATTGTTGGTGGTTCTCATAATAAGACTTTTGGTCAACATTCTTTTATAGGTGGCGGGTTTGGAAATTATAATTATAAAAATTTTGGTTTTGTAGGAGGTGGCTTTGGAAATATTCAATATGGTAATTTTGGAGTGTCTGTCGGCGGAAATTCAAATTCCGGATTATCTGATTACACCGTAATTGTTGGAGGTTCTTCTAATGCTGTTTATAGCGGATTTTCAGTTCAGGTCGGCGGATACAAAAATATCTCAAAAGCCCAATTTTCATCTGGCATAAATGGTCTTGAGAATAAAAATTATCAATCATTTTCAACTGTCATTAATGGTTCTGGTAATACCATCATAGGAACAGGTAAGTATGCAACTGTTTTAAATGGTATTAATAATATTGTTAATACTTCTGGAAACCATAATATTATTGCTGGCAATAGTAACGTTATATATAATATTAATATTAACTTACCTGGTAAATATAATACAATTTTAAATGGCAGAAACAATTTAATATATAACAGTTCTTATTATGCAAGTATTTTAAATGGCACAAACAATCAAGTTAGAAATGGTTCTATATTAAGCACGGTGATCGGATCTAATACAAGTGTCATAGATTCTTCTTTAGCCTCTTTTATTATTGGTGGTTTTTATAATTATTTAAAAGGTAATTATAGTTCTATTGTTGGTGGTTTTGGTTTAAATTTATTTGCAAACAATACAACTGCAGTTCCTTATTTAAGAATTACTAATACGCCTTATGGTGGATCATATATGCTTACTGTTGATCCATCTGGTTATGTTTTTAAACAAGGAATACCCGGCGGTGGAGCTGGAGGCGGAACTATAACAGGAGCTGTAAATACAGGTGCAACTCACGGAATTTATGCTGGACTAAGCGGAAGTTCTGTTTTAGTATTCAAATCCCTATCAGGAAGGCCAAGCATTATAATTACATCTTCTTTGACTGAAAATGCAATTTCTGTTGCTCCTAATTTGGTTTTAAATTCACTAACTGCTTCTACAATATCGGGTACAAGCATAAGTGGCAGTACCTTGTTTTCTGGAAGTACAGATTTGTCTTTTTATTTTAGGTATTTGTGGACATCTTCTACCGGATCTAATTCAATAATAGCAAATAACAACACTCAAAATCTAGGATCTGGTTCTTTCGCATTAATTGCAGGAAGATCAAATACGGGAGGTAGTACATATTCTTTTGTTGCTAATGGAAAAACAAATTTGTCTAATAGTTTATATTCTGTTGTTATTAATGGATTATCAAATACTGCTCTGACAAAATGGAGCACTGTTATAAACGGAAACCAAAACATAGCAAGTGGAATAACTTCTTTTGTTGGTGGTGGTTATTATAATAAGGCTTATGGTTTAGGAAGTTTTATTGGATCTGGACAAGGAAATAAAACAAAAAACAACAGAGGTGCTATTGTTGCTGGTGTAAATAATTCTGCTTATACAATCTATTCTTTTATTGGTGCTGGAAGTTCTAATTTAGTTAATGGTACACGAAGTTCTATTTTAGGAGGTATTAATAATCGGGTTTTTTCTCAAGATTCAAATATTGGAGGCGGAAATTTAAATTTTTTATCATCCAACACAAATTTTAGTTCGATTTTGGGTGGAGAATTAAATCAAATATTTGACGGAAGACATAGTAATATTTTAGGTGGTCTAGCTAATATTATCCTATGTACAAATAGCTACTTTAATAGCATTGTTAGTGGTCTAAATAATAGAATATCTGGCTCAACAAATGCTTTTGTTTCCATACTCAATGGTAACAGAAACTCTTCTTATGCTAATAAGTATATATCTATTTTAAATGGAAACGATAACATATTAACAGGGTCTACACAATGGACTACTATATTAAACGGATCATTTAATAAGGCAATAAACACAAGATATTCTTTAATTTTAGGAACAAATCATACGGCAAGAACCGGCAGTCATATTTTAATAATTGGCGGAGTCAGAATGAGTGGTTCTGGAAACTTTTCAACTTCCATAAACTCATCTGATGGTATTGTCTCCGGTTCAAGAAGCCTTTTGGTTGGCTCAAGTTATAGTCATATTCATTCGAATTATTCATTTGGTATGGGTTTTAGAAATACTGCTGAAACCGGAAGTCATAACTTTGTTTTTGGAAACAGAAATGCTTCTTTTGGAGGAAGCAATATTTTGCTCGGCGGCATAAGAAACTCTGCTATAACAGCAAATTCTATTATTATTGGTGGTGAAGATAGTTTTAATAATGGCAACGCTTCAATAATTTTAGGAGGAACACTCCATCATACAACAGGACAGGGAGCTCTTGTGGGGGGATTTACAAGTAATAGTGCTACTACAATAGGTGGAGTTGTTATAGGGGGTCGTCAAAATTCTGTTATTAATAACTCTACATATGGTTTTATTGCTACTGGTTCCGGCAATACAATATCTCGTATAACAAACGGTTTTATAGGAGGCGGTAGAAGTAATTATATTAGACCTGTTAATGTTAGTATAGGTGCATCTATCATAAATGGTATTAATAATTACATAACAGGAGTATATTCAAGATATTCTATTTTAGGGAATGGTAAAGCAAATAAGGTTTCTGGGTCTTATAATTCTTTAATAAACGGTTTTGAAAATATTATTTCAGGCATAACAGATGGATTTGCTTTTATAGGATCTGGAAGAAGAAATAGAATACAACAGAGAAATGGCTATAATGCTATGGGAACCATAATAAATGGTTCTGGCAACACATTAGGCTCCTATGGTGGTGCTGCTGATATTTCTTCTAGTTTTATAGGAAACGGTATAAGCAACTATTCTAATTTTAAATATTCATTCATTGGAACCGGAAAAAATTTATCTGGAATCAATGCTGCTTATACTGTTGCTTTGAATGGTGTTAGAAACATATCTAGACAAAAATACTCATCTATTATAAATGGTTTTTCTAACACCGGAGTTTCTTTTTTTGGCACTGTAATAAATGGAAAACAAAATATAGTAACTGGTAATTATGGTTTAGTATTTGGTTCTGGAAATACTGCCCAGGGAAACTATTCTTTTGTATTTGGTCAAAATAATAGAGTAAATGGTTCTGCATCTTCTATTTTGGCGGGTAGGAACTATACATTAACAGCAAGTAATACTGCTTTGGTGGGAGGTCTTGTTATTAAAAATGCACCTTTGGGTGGAACATATTTATTAACAATTTCTCCTTCAGGATATGTTTATAAAACAACAGGAAGCTTTGGATCATCTTTTGTAGGGAATATAAGTGGAGCTACCAACTTAGGTGTTTCGCCATCTGTTGGTTTTTATTCAAATCAATCTTTAAATAGACTTAACTTTAAAAGTTTAGGATCAGGATCAAACATATTGATTACATCAAGCGCAACGATAAACACCGTTGCGTTAGCTCCTAATATTTCAGTAACAACCTTGACTGCCAGCACCTTGAGTGCTACTACTATTTCTGGTGCTACCATAATTTCGGGAACAACTAATTTATATAATATATTTGCTCCGTTTGGTTCTATCGCCGGAAGTCAGACTATTATAAGGAATGGATTAAATACTTATACAGGAGGAAGTTCAGGAGATTATACGGTCAATGTTTCTGCTTTGACAATTAACACGCTGAATGCGAGTGGAAATTCTGTTTTCACCGGAACGCTTTCTGGTGGAAGTTCGTTTTCAGCAAACACAATATTTTCAGGAACAAGCAATCTTGATGCTTTATTTATAACGCAGAATCAACTAACAAATTCACAAACGTTTGTTCAGCCGGGAATAAATACTTACACAGGTGGAACTCCAACAAATCCCACAGTTAATGTTTCTGCTTTAACGATTAACACATTAATTGCAAGTGGGAATTCAATATTCACAGGAACGTTATCTGGAGGTAGTTCATTTTCTGCGAATACGTTATTTTCTGGAACAAGCAATCTTGATACGTTATTTATAACACAAAATCAATTAACAAACTCACAAACATTCGTTCAGCCAGGAACTAATATTTATACCGGAGGAACTTCAACAAGACCAACTGTTAATTTTAGTGGAGGATCAATAAATGATTTAAATATAAGTGGACAATCAAATGTTAATGTTTTATTAGCAACAACACTTAGTGCTTCTTCTGTTTTTATAGAAGGTTTTTATCAGCAAACAAAAACAGCATTCTTATCAGATGCTTTTAGTACAACAAGCGGTTCTTTAACTGATGTAACTGGTCTTGCTTTTTCGGTTGGGGCATTCGAAGTTTGGCAATTTGAAATTTCTGGTCAAATGTCAGGTTCAACTGCAAATGGACAAAATCATGCACTGAGTATACCTTCCGGAGCGTTTTTAAATGCTAAATCTGTTGCAAATACAAATTCGGTTACGGCATTTAGAACAAGTGTCTTAAATGCAAATAATCAAAACACCAGCACTATCGGAACTGCAGCAAATACTTTGTTGGGCTTTGAAATTAAAGGTATAGTATCAGGATCGACTTCTGCAGGAAATGTTCAGTTTAGATTTTTCTCTAATACAGCAGGAAACACATCAACTATTCAAAAGGGAACATATTTATTAGCAAACAGAATATCATAAATGTCAATATCTATAGCGGATTTTTCCAGACATATCGAAATAACAAAACAAGGTAATTTAAATATTATTCCAAAGACGAGTGCAAGTGTCTATTCAAGCAATAATGATGTTGGTATTAATTATTTCAGCAGCGGTTATAGTCCAACTCAAGAAATATTAATATTATCTGTAACTGCAATAACAAGTCATACATTCACAAACGCTTTTCAAGCTGCAGATTTTATACAAAGCCTTATCAACAGAAACCAAATATTTCAAGATGCATATTTGTATTTTAGTGGAATAACAGTTACAGGATTAACAACTTCTATTTTTAATGGTTTGAGTGCTTCTACTTTTAGTGCAGGAACTATTTATTCTGGTTCTACGAATTTAAATCAATTATTATCTTCTTCTAATCAATCTTCTTTTGAAGTAAGGTCAGGAACCAATACTTATACAGGCGGAACATCAAATAGTCCATCTATCAATGTCTCTGCTTTAACAATTAACACATTAACTGCAAGCGGAAGCTCTTTATTTGCCTCTGGTTTGAGTGCGACAACTGCAAACACTTCTTTTTTTAAAGTGAACACTCTTTCTGGAAGCTCAACAAATCCTGAACGAGTAATTATATATGATGAACAACCTAATTCATTTTCTAATGTTGTCTATGGTATATCATCTGCTTTGACTTATGCACAATTAAACATAAGAAACATTCATGGTGGCAATCAGGCGAGCTCTGATATTGTTGCTACTGCAAACAATGGAAATGAGAGTATAAATTATATTGACGTAGGAATTAACTCATCGAATTTTTCTGGTTATTTTGGTTCCTCTAATGATGCATATATATATTCTACTGGAAATGATTTGTTGTTTGGAAATGTTACTCCTGGAAAAAGCATTAAGTTTATAACAGATGGAACAGGAAACACAAATGTTCGTTTAACAATTAATTCTGGTTTCACAACTATTTCTAATTTATCTGCAACAACCTTAACGGCCAACACAATATTTTCAGGAACAACGAATTTGGTCAATTTGTTTCCTCAAGATATTTCTGCAAATAGAATCAAGGGTTCAACAGCAAACAGATACCACACTTCAACAAATATGGGTTTTGCTTTTTCTAACCAGACTGTTACCAATGGGCGTTTGGTATTCTGTCCTTTCTTGGTTGGTGAGCAAATTACTATTGATAGGATAGGTGTTTCGTTGGCTGTGAGTTCAACGACCGAATCCAACGTTATAAGACTTGGTATATATAATTGTGATTCTAATCATATACCTTCTACTTTATTATTAGATGCCGGAACGGTTACTGCATCGGCAACCACGAACTTGATAACCATTTCTATTTCTCAGCAATTAAATCCTGGTTTATATTACTTGGCAATGTTGGCTGATTATACAACCTCAACTGCTATTAGGGGCATACCAACAACAGCATTTCAAAATCCATTAGGATGGACTTCAAACCCTACATTGGGCATTACCGGTTATTATTATAATAATGTTGGATATGGCGCATTACCTTCATCTGCAGGATCATTAACAACATCAACATTGGCTATCCCCGCAATATTTGTTCGGATAGCTTAAAAATAAAACATTAAACATTAAATATATATAAACGTTATGAGTTGGAACAGAACATATAAAAAAGAAATAATTGATGGCCAGGAAGTCATGGTATTGGTTGAAGAGGAATGGGTAGAAGACCCAATTCCGACACAGCCCACTGTTGAAGAACTGCAGGTTAAGGTTCAAGAGTTAGAAACTCAGATTAATGAGATAAAACAGCAAATAGAAAATTTTGACAATATTTAATATTAAATGTTAATAAAAACAGGAACAACGGTCAATGAATTAGTTTTATCTTTTGATACAAACAACAATCCCGTTTTGGCCAGTAGTTTTACTTCTTTTTTTTATATTAATGGAATTTTGACAAATTCCATATTTCCTTCTATAAACTTAGTTAACATAACTGCTGCGACATATTCTGTTTCTTGGTCTGCTTCAACATATGGTTTTCATCAGTTGCATTTAAAGAACGACACAACAAGTGTATTGTATGTTAGTGACATATATAGTGTGAGACCAGACAACGAAGTTGATCCAAGTCCTACAATATATGTGGGATTGTAATTTAATTATTTATTTTTTTTAATATTTATTAGAATTTGATATTCTATGACAAAGCAAGAATTAGATGAATATGTCAGATGTGCAAAAGATCCTGTATATTTTTTGAACACATATGGTTATGTTTATGATGTAAAAAAAAAGCAAATAGACAGATTAACCTGTTTTCCATATCAGGAAGATATGGTTGTAAAGTTTAATAAAAATCAAAACAATATTGTTTTAAAATCTCGACAACTTGGACTTTCTGTTATAACGGCAGGTTTTGTTGTTTGGACTTTATTATTTAAGATAGATCAAAGAATTTTGATTGTTGCCAACGATGGTGCTGCTGCTGTTAGATTTTTAAGTACCGTAAAACAGTTTATGGATTATTTGCCAAAATTCTTTTATAATCCAGATAAGGATTCTGATAAAAATAATGAAAAATTTCTTAGTTTAAAGAATGGTAATTGGGTAAAAGCTGTTGCTAGTAGTAAGCAGGCAGGTCGTGGTGAGGCTTTGACTATGTTAATTTTAGACGAGGTTGCATTTATAGAAAACGCAGACGATATATGGATGGGGGCTGGTCTTGCCTTAACAGCAACGAAGGGTAAATGTATTATGATTTCAACTCCGTATGGAACGGGTAATTTATATCACAGAACTTGGGTGGCTTCTCAACAAAATGAAAATTCTTTTGTGGGAACAACAATTCATTGGACAGAGCACCCAATTTATTCTGTTGGTAAAGAAATAAGAAAGGATGAGTATGGAAGAAGTTATTGGTGGAGTCCTTGGTATGAAAAAGAATGTGAAAGATTTAATTATGATAGAATTAAAATAGCCCAGGAATTAGATTTGTAATTTGAGGGTTCGAGAGCACTCGTTATTGATTCTGGAATTCTTAATGAAATAGAAAAGGATGTAATATCCAAACCTGGTCCTGTTTGTTATTATGATTATACAAATGAAGAAAGTGGTTTTGTTAATGATATTAAGACTTCGTTCTGGGTTTGGCAAAAACCAAATCCTGAAAGCAATTTCATTTTGTCTGCAGATGTTGGCAGAGGAGATGGAAGTGATTTTTCTACAATACAAATAATTGATGCAAATGAGTTAGTTCAGGTTGCAGAATATCAAGGTAAAATTCCTCCAGATTTATTTGCTCACATGATTTATAAAGTTGCTAAGGAATATAATAATGCCTATGTTGTAATTGAGGCAAACAGCTTTGGTTTAGCAACTTGTTTAGTTTTAAAAAACCAGTTAAAATACAATGCAGATAGAATTTATCATAGCAAATCTGTAAAAAAGATGATAAATCATCATTTTAATTTAAGTGTTGATGAAAATGGAGAAATACCCGGATTCCAAACGACAATAACAACCAGACCATTAATTATAGCTTCTTTAATTACATATATGCGTGAACGAAAAATTTCTATCAATTCAAAGAGGCTAGTTGAAGAATTTAAGACTTTTATTTATAACGGACAAAAAGCGGAACACGCACCTGGTTATCACGATGACTTGATTATCTCTTTGGCTATAGCTTTGTATATAAGAGATACGGAGTTTGCCAATGTTTTTGTAAAAAAAGATTTTTATAAAGCTATGCTGGATTCATTCAGTCATCAGAGTTCAAGTGAAAGACACCCAATGAACTCAGCTTTTTTGAAGATTGGAAATAATAATAAAGTTTCAAATGATGATGATGATTTGGGTTGGTTATTAAAATAAACCAACTGTTTACTATTTATTAAAAAAACATTTAATTTATAAATAATTTACAATTATGGTTGAACAAGAAAAACCGAAAACTATATTTTATAGTCTTTCTCAGCTTTTTAGGGGTAATCAAAAAGATATTCCTAATCAATTATCTCAAAATAGAGAAGTTTTAGGTAATGATCCTTACTCAGACAATAATATACAGCAAAAACAGCAAATGTTTGCTGACTTTCAGTCACTAAAGGTGGCTCAAGATTTATATTCTCGTTCTATGTACTACGATTCCGACAGAATTGGTGCATATAATGATTATAGGGCTATGGATCAGTCTCCTGAAATATCTGTTGCTCTTGATATAATGTCTGATGAATGTGTTTCGAGAAACGATAAAGGAGAAATATTAACAATTTATAGCGAAAACTCTAGAATAAAAAGAATTTTAAATGATTTGTTTCATCAGACTTTAAATGTTAATTATAATTTATGGTTTTGGATTAGAACTCTATTAAAATATGGAGATAATTTTTTAAAACTAGAGATAGATCAGGAGTTAGGCGTATATAATATAGTACAGTTGCCAACCGGAGAAATTCATAAAGAAGTTGGATATGATGGAAATACTTCTTCGGTTAGGTTTAAGTGGGATTCAACTAATATGTATTTTGAAGATTTTCAAATTGCACATTTTAGTTTAGTTTCTGATGGCGAAAAAATGCCATATGGAAGATCTGTTTTAGATCCTGTAAGAAAGTTGTGGAAACAACTTCAGTTGGCAGAGGATGCATTATTGGTATATCGTTTAGTTCGTGCCCCTGAGCGTAGGATGTTTTTTATTGATGTTGGTAATACGGATACTCTTGATGTAAGGCAGTATATTGAAAAAATGAAGGCTGAAT
>CAYPBW010000114.1:0-9558 GCA_964409055.1 uncultured Chitinophaga sp.
AGGTCTGTAGTAACAGATTTTGGCCTTTCCAGCGGGAAGCCAAGAGCCCTGTCCCAGCAGAGACTGGCCAACACTCCCAATGCACGGCTTACGGCGAACAGTACGGTGTAGAACTCATATTCTACCATGCCGTAATGAACCAATAAGGCACCACTATGTGCATCCACATTGGGCCATGGGTTTTTGATCTTACCGATGGTTTGCAGAATAGGCGGCACGGCTTCATAAATATTCCATACGGTTTGTACTAACTTATCATCCGGCATGTGCTTTTTGCCAAATTCCATTTGGGCAGTGAAGCGGGGATCCGTTTTGCGTAAAACGGCATGACCATACCCAGGAACTACTTTACCCTCACTCAATGTTTTCTTTACATAATCAGCGATCTGCTCTTTTGTTGGCAGGTCTGTCTTCAACTCCTCCTGCATTTCAAATATCCACTTGATCACTTCCTGGTTCGCCAAACCATGTAATGGACCAGCAAGGCCGTTCATACCGGCAGCATAGCTCAGGTAAGGATCGCTGAGGGCAGAGCCAACAAGATGTGTCGTGTGCGCCGATACGTTTCCGCCTTCATGATCGGCGTGGATGGTCATATACAGGCGCATCAGTTCTTTGAAGCTTTCATCTTCAAAACCCAGCATATGGGCAAAATTGCCCGCCCAGTCCAGTAAACCGTTGGGCTGAATATGATCACTGTTCTTGTATTTCCTGCGGTAGATATAAGCTGCTATCCTCGGCAGGCGGGATAGCAATACGATGCTGTCATCAAAGACCGGCAACCAATAATCCTTTTTATTTAAGCCTTCCGCATACTTCTTTTGAAAATAACTTTCTGTTTGCAGCGCCATTACTCCCACCACAAACATGGTCATCGGATGAGTGTTCAATGGCAACGCATCAATCGCCTCAAATACATGATTGGGCACATGGCTTCTGCGCTGTAAAATATTGGTTACATGATTGGCTTCTTCTTCAGTAGGTAATTCACCGATCAGCATCAGGTAAAACAAACCTTCCGGCAAAGGCTCATCACCGCCGGGTGCTTTTGGTAATTTTTGTTGCAACTCAGGAATAGAATACCCTCTGAAACGGATTCCTTCCTGCGCATCCAGCAGCGAAGTTTCTGTAACAAGTCCAGTCATTCCCCTCATTCCCTGGTATATCTGGGACAGGGTAACTTCGCCTATAACTTTATTTCCATGCTCTTTTAAAATGTCTTTGATTTCGGCAGCAACAGCTTCCGATTTAGCTTTGAACCGGTCTTTAATTATACCCATAACGTCTGATTTTTGAGGGGGAAAATCAAAAAAAATTGAAGTGGCAAAGCTACACAATGCCACCTGCTACAACAAAATTTAAAGACTAAAGTTTATACGCTGAAAAACTGATATTGATCAGTACTATTTGGGCGTCTTTCGATACAACCACCAGGCCACCCCGGCAAAAACAATATTGGGCACCCAGGCTGCCAGCATCGGATGAAAATTTCCTTTAGTGGCAAAAACGGTAGAAAACCTGTCTGAGAGTATAAACAAAGCTGCAATGGTAATACCCAAGGCAAGGTGCATACCGCTGCCACCGCGGGTCTTTCTGCTGGCTATTACTGCACCTATTAAAGTAAGTAATAATACGGCAGTGGGTGTTGCTGTTCTGCGGTACCGCTCTACTTTGTATGAATTCAGGCCTTCTGTACCCCGGAGTTCCTCTTCCCTGATAAACTGTACGAGTTCAGGTGTGGTGAGTTTATCTTTTAAGTATTCGTCCTTTCTTAAATCATCCGGCTCCAGTTTAAGGCTGAGTGTGTACTCTGTATGCGTTTTCATTCTTTCACCCATGCTGTCTACAAATCGCTCTACTGCATTGATGAGCTTCCATTTTTTTACCGCCGTGTCCCATTGCATGGATTCAGCCCGCAGGTTATAACTAACCTTGTTGCCGGCAATCTTCTCCATGAAAAAACCCCTGGCCGTTTTAGAGGCTGTATCAAAATCCCTGATACCAACAAAAGAATTGGTATCAATCCGCTTATAAAAACACCTGTCGCAAGTGCCAAAATAACGGTTCTTGGTAGGATCACTTTTGTCAATGTATGTGCTCTGAAAATTACTCCGGATAGCATTGGCCTTGGGTATCCAGTAGCGGCTTCCTACCCACAGCAATGCTGCCAGCAAAACCCCTCCGATTAAATAAGGCCTTAAAAACCTGTTATAGCTTGTACCACTTGCCAAAATAGCAATCACTTCGGAACGGGTAGCCATTCGGCTTGTGAAGAAAATAACGGCAATAAATACAAATAAAGGGAAAAGCAAACTCCATATCCAGGGCACAAACCCGAGATAATACTTATTAATAATGTCCCGTGTACCAAGATTGGCCTTGACAAAATCGTCAGTTTTTTCACTGGTATCTACTGCCACTGCCACCACGGTAAACAGCAGCAGGCAGAAGAAAAAAGTAACAAGGAACTTTTTCAGTATGTACCAGTCAATTTTTTTCATCGAAGGGGACAAATGTAGGCGAAAAACTGTTGAGGGTATGTGAAAGAACCAGGATAACCGGTGCTATAACTTATTCTTTAATCGCTGAACCATTTCATTCTTCCAGCTGTGATAATCTCCCGCCAGGATATGATTCCTCGCCTCACCCACCAGCCAAAGATAAAAGGCAAGATTATGCACACTGGCAATGGTCAGCCCCAGGATTTCTTTTGCCTTCATCAGGTGCCGGAGATAGGCCTTGCTGTAATAGTTGCTGATCTCACATGGCAGCCCTTCGTCTATAGGTGAAAAATCATATTCCCATTTCTTATTATCGATATTTATTACGCCATTGGTAGTAAACAGCATAGCATTACGACCATTACGGGTGGGCATCACACAATCAAACATATCTACTCCCATGCTGATACATTCCAGTATGTTCCAGGGGGTGCCCACTCCCATCAGGTAGCGGGGCTTGTCAACAGGCAGATGTTCGCAGCACCAGTTGCATATATCATACATCACATCTTCTGGTTCACCCACACTTAAACCGCCAATGGCGTTCCCTGTGGCTTGTTTGGCAGCTATATATTCGCAGGATTGTTTTCTGAGATCTTTATATGTGCCTCCCTGTACTATTGGAAATAGATTTTGGGTATAATCGTATTTGGGTTCTGTGGCGTTAAATCGTTCAAAACACCTGTCGAGCCAGCGATGCGTCATCTCCATAGATTTTTTGGCATAATTGTATTCGCTGCCGCCCGGAGGGCATTCGTCAAAGGCCATGATGATATCACCGCCAATGGAACGTTGAATATCCATGACGGTCTCTGGTGTAAATAAATGTTTACTGCCATCGATATGCGACTGAAACGTAACACCCTCTTCTTTAATCTTTCGGGTTCCGGCCAATGAAAAAACCTGGTAGCCTCCACTGTCTGTAAGTATGGGTTTGGGCCATCCGTTGAAACGATGCAGCCCGCCTGCAGTTTCTAACACCGGCAAACCGGGACGCAAGTATAAATGGTAGGTGTTTCCTAAAATGATCTGTGCATTCACATCATTCAGCAACTGCTGTTGAGTGACAGCTTTAACGCTCCCAACAGTGCCTACCGGCATAAAGATGGGTGTGAGAATTTCACCATGATCCGTAGTTATTTTTCCGGCTCTTGCTCTGGAAGTATTATCAGTACCCTGAAGGTGAAATTTTAATGGCGGCATAGTCAGTGCAAAATAACCTTAAACCGCTTAAACCTTAAACCTGCCATATACATTTTTCTATTCCAATTGGCAGGCAGGCTTTAAACTTTTTATCTTCGCCGCTATGCCACCGATTAACTGGGGAGAAATTATTTTTTACCTTTTTGCCACCGCCACCGCCATCCAGCTTTTTTATTATGGATGGTTTTTCAGCCGTATTGCTTTTTTCAAACCCAAACCCAAAACAAAAAGTCAGCAGCACCCGGTATCTGTTATTGTTTGTGCACGGGATGAAGATGAAAACCTGGCCCGCAACCTGCCGGGTGTATTAGTACAGTCCTATCCCAGTACTTATGAAGTCGTAGCTGTTAATGATAATTCAGCAGATGATTCAAAATACATCTTACAGGAGTTGAAAAAAACATTCAAAACCCTGAATGTGGTGGAACTGACACAGGAAGCTGTTCATATTGCCGGAAAAAAGTATCCCTTGTCCATTGGTATACGGGAGGCAAAGCATGAAGTATTACTGCTTACAGATGCTGACTGTGTACCCGCCAGCGAATATTGGGTGGAAAAAATGCAGGCAGCTTACGATAATAATACCGAGATCGTACTGGGCTATGGCGCTTATCACAAACGCAGAGGCTTGCTAAACAAGCTGATCAGGTTTGAAACATTTCATACTGCTTTGCAGTACCTTTCTTATGCATTGGCAGGTATACCCTATATGGGAGTAGGCAGAAATCTTTCTTACCGGAAAAGCCTTTTCTTCAAACACAAAGGCTTCTCCTCCATTAATCATATTCCCAGCGGCGATGATGATTTGTTCATCAATAAAACAGCTACCAGGTCCAATACTGCGGTAGTCATTGACCCGGATGCTATCACCCGTTCCATACCCAAAACAACCTGGGGCGGCTGGCTAAGACAGAAATCACGGCATTACACTACCGCCCGTTATTATAAACCCAAACACAAATTCCTGCTGGGACTTTATTTCATTACCCAGTTCATTTATTACCCGTTACTGGCCGCTGCTATTATATTTTTCGACTGGCGGTATGCACTGGCTGTATTTGGCATTCGTTTATTATTACAGGCAGTAATTTTTTATAAGTCAATGAAAAAAATGGGAGAAAAGGACCTATGGCCTTATTTTATTTTCCTTGACATGTGGATGTTTTTTTATTATCTCATATTTGCCCCGGCACTATGGCGCAAACCCGCCAAAGGCTGGAACTGACCTTTCAAAGACATGGACATTATCTTAAAATATTTTTCTGACTTTACCCCTGTACAGTTGGAACAATTCAGGAAGCTGGAAGGATTATATAAAGAATGGAATGAAAAGATCAATGTCATATCCCGAAAGGATATTGACAGCCTGTACGAAAAACATGTCTTACACTCTTTAAGTATCGCAGCAGCATTTGATTTTGCTGACGGGTCTGAGATTATCGATCTGGGCACAGGCGGAGGCTTTCCGGGAATACCCCTGGCTATTTTTTTTCCAAATGTAAAATTTCACCTGGTTGACAGTATTGCCAAGAAGCTAAAGGTAGTAGAGGCTGTAACCGGTGGTATTGGACTAAAGAATATAACTACGGAACATTGCCGGATTGAAAATATTAAAAACAGGAAGTTTGACTTTGTTGTATCCCGGGCTGTAGCTCCCCTCAAAGACTTGTGGAAATGGAGCAGGCCTATTTTAAAAAAAGATTCCTCAAAAATGCCCGCCGGTCAAAAACAGGGACTGATTTGCCTGAAAGGCGGCGATCTTGCTGCCGAAATTCATGAAAGCGGAACAAGGCCAAGGATCATGGAAATAGCCGATATTTTTAAAGAAGACTTTTTCAAAGAAAAGTATCTTTTATTTGTACCAGTTTAAAAAAATTACCACTTTGTGGTATTGTTTTCCACCTTATTAAAACAGAATTTTACTGGTATGAAGGAAATCTCCGTATGTATCGTTGATGATAATAAAGAGCTGAGAAATGCTTTGGAAGAAATTATCAGCATGTCTGAAGGGTACAGGTGCCTTGGCACTATTGGTACGGTGGAAGATGCAATGAATCAGTTACCCATCCTGAGGCCAGATGTAGTGCTGATGGATATTAACCTGGGTACAGAAGAAAGCGGAATTGATATTGTAAGAGTACTAAAACCCCGCATACCTGACACAAATTTTATGATGTGTACCGTTTACGAGGAAAACGAAAAAATTTTCGAGGCCCTGAGTGCGGGAGCCAGTGGCTATATATTAAAGAAAACAGACCCCGGCCGGATGCTTGAGGCCATCCGGGAATTGTATGAAGGTGGTGCCCCGATGAGCAGCCAGATTGCCAGAAAGGTTGTTGCCGTTTTTCAGCAGCAGCAAGCGGCTACCGCCGAGGCAGAAGCAGAAAGACTCGATATGCTTTCCAACCGGGAAAAAGAAATCCTGGAATTTCTCTCAAAAGGTTTGATGTATAAGGAAATTGCTTCGCAGCTCTTCCTTAGCCCTGAAACGGTCCGGAAACATGTTTACCACATTTACGAAAAATTACATGTAAATAACAGGGTAGCCGCCGTCAATAAGTATTATGGAAGGTAATTTTTGCGGGTTTTTGCGGGCTGAAATTCGATTTTTGTCAAAAAATACCACTAATGTGGTATTGTCTGGTATGCATACCCCTTCTATTTTTGGTTAAGAAAATTAAGCTATTAGATACGACCGTTAGCCTTAAACCTTACTCTATTAAGCATACAGGGGCCTTGATTCAAACCGTCAAAAAACCCTCCGCTGAATGTCTGCGGAGGGTTTTTGCCTTTTAAAATAATTACCATTTAAGTTCCAGCTTATTGTTTCTACGTTCTACATCCGCCATTCTGAGCGAAGGATCAATTTCTACCAGCGAGAAATCAGCCAGTTTCCTGTTTGTTTCAATTGTATAAGTGCTGTGAGTCCACTTCCAGGGTTCGTATATTTTTCTGGTTATACTCAAATCTTCTGCAGGCTTTTCACCATACATAAGATTCATCGGTATATAATGCATTTCTTTTGACCCGTCTTTAAAGGTTAACTGGAGATCAATTGGCATAGGCATAAGGCCGATCCGGTTCAACCGAACCTTTGTTTTTCCACCTTCTTCCCATAAACTGTCAATACTATAATCAATCGTCTTCGTAGAGTGTACCCAATATTCTTTGTACCAATCCAGCTTCATATCACTCACTTTTTCGGCAATACGGATAAAGTCGTTCACATTAGGATGTTTGAACCGCCATTGTTTATAATACTCCAATAAAATTCTATCTCTTGTTTCTGCCCCTGTGATATAGCCCAGTTGTTCAACAAATACAGCCCCTTTTGAATAAGAAGCAATAGAGTAAGCAAAGTTGGTATTGTAATGATCGGCATGGGTTGACATGGGTTCTTCCTTACCACTTCTTACCAATGCATAATAGGCTGCATAGTTACCGGCTTGTGCAAACCCGGAACTGTTGTTCAGCCAGGCATTTACTCTTTCTTCTGCATACTGCGTAAATCCCTCGTCCATCCAGGGATACAATCCTTCATTGGTACCCAGTAAACCATAATACCAGCTATGCAACCATTCATGCAATCCTGCTCCGGGACCGATACATAACGTGGCCATGGGATACTCCATACCGCCATCTCCGCCATGGATAAATGAAAATTGTTTATAGGGATATGCACCAAAAGTCTTTTCGATAAAAGGCAATGCTTTTTCCGCCATATTCAGCAGATCTTCCCAGTCTTTTGCCGGTTCGTTGGTGTTTTTATACAACACATGAATAGTAAGACTGTCCCTTACTTTTCTGGAAACATGTTTGTACTCCGGGTCAGCTGCCCACATAAAATCATGCACATTCGGAGCCACAAACTTCCATGTTAATTTATCACCAGCAGGCCGGTTCACTTTTGAGCCGGAACTTTCATAACCATAACCGATCTGGTTGGCATTCTGGAGGTAACCGGTTCCACCAAGAATATATTTTTTATCAATGGTAATATTCACTTCATAATCTCCCCAAACCCCATAAAATTCTCTCGCTACATAGGGTGTAGGGTGCCAGCCTTCATAATCATATTCGCACAACTTAGGATACCATTGGCTCATCGAATAACGGACTTTCGAAGTAGGGTTATCCCGGCCGCTGCGGCGAACCTGTAAGGGCACCTGTGCCTCAAACTCCATATCCAATGTCACCTTTGTACGTGGCAAAACAGGTTTATCCAATCTTACTTCCAGTATTGTTTCCAGCACTTTGAATGATTGCGGACGACCATTCATCTTCAATGAAATGATTTTCTGATAGCCAATTTCTTCCGGTTTTAAATTAATGATTCTGTCCCTGACCCTTGGGTCCCAGTCCTGCCCCCTTCCGGCGGTAATTGTGCCCTGCCTTCGGCTGCGGGTGTCCATCATACTGCCCGGCTGAAACGCATTAAAGTATAAATGATAATAGAGTTTGGTAAGCGTATCAGGAGAATTGTTCCAGTACTCCAGTTTCTGTTTGCCCGTAAACTGGTTGGTCATCACATTCATATCAATATCCATTAAATACTTCACCCGCTGCTGCCAGCGGTCTGGTTGTGCCAGGATGCCAAACACAAAAACAAAAAGGGTTACAGATAATGCGATTAATTTCTTCATCTAAATACAATTTGAATTGGTAAATTTCGCCAAATACTTGTTATGGTAAAAACAAAATTGATCAATGGTTATCCTTTTATCAGATATGCAAAGCAGACGTTTCCTGCTGAAGAAATGATGCAACGCAGTGAAGAATTTTACCACTGGATGAACCAGCGCAGAACAGTACGGGAATTTTCAAACAAACCAGTGCCCAAAAAAGTAATCGAAAATATTATTCTTACCGCATCCTCTGCACCAAGCGGTGCTCATAAACAACCCTGGACTTTTTGTGTGGTAAGCGATCCTGCGATAAAACTACAAATCAGGAAAGAAGCGGAAAAAGAAGAATCAGAAAGCTACAGTGGCCGTATGCCTGAAGAATGGCTGAGTGACCTGAGACCTTTACAAACAGATTGGAAAAAAGAATTCCTGGAAATAGCACCCTGCCTGATCATAATATTCAAAAGAAGCTACGAACTGGAAGACAAAGGCCATAAGCATCCAAATTATTATGTAACCGAAAGTTGCGGAATAGCCTGTGGTTTTTTATTGGCAGCCATACATCATGCGGGGCTGGCCGCATTGACACATACACCATCACCAATGAATTTTTTAAGTAAAATATTAGACAGGCCCGAAAATGAAAAACCTTTTCTGCTCATACCAGTTGGTTATCCTGCAGAAGAATGCTGGGTACCAGATCTTCAAAGAAAGCCATTAGAAAAAATTATCCAGTGGCATTAATCTTTGCCGGCTACCACAATCACAATTTCACCTTTTACCGGCTTTTCTTTAAAGTAATCAACAACCTCCTGAAGTGTACCTCGCTTATTCTCCTCGAAAAGCTTCGTTAATTCACGGCTTACACAGCAATGCCTGTCTCCGCCAAAATAAACGATAAACTCTTCCAGCGTTTTCACCAGTCGCATTGGAGATTCATAAAAAATCATCGTTCTTTCTTCCTCAGCAAGTTGCTTCAGTAAAGTCTGTCTTCCTTTTTTGATGGGTAAAAATCCTTCAAAACAAAAACGATTTGTGGGTATACCGCTGTTCACAAGAGCAGGTACAAAAGCAGTAGCGCCGGGCAAACACTCAACCGGGATCCCAACCTTAATACTCTCCCGCACCAGTAAAAATGCCGGATCAGAAATTCCGGGTGTGCCGGCATCTGTAACCACGGCCATTTTTTTCCCTTCCAGTAACTGGTTGACTAAATGCTGCAGCACTTT
>CAYPBW010000115.1:0-4970 GCA_964409055.1 uncultured Chitinophaga sp.
GAACGGCTTATTTCTTAAAAGCCCAGCTAGATGAAGCGCTTCGCTGGGAAAAGAAGGCTGCAGCCATCAACCCGAAGAATGGAATTCCCTACATGGTCATCGGGTGGACTTACCGGATACTCGGCGATTATCCGCAGGCGGAACAATGGCTGAGGAAATCACTGGAATTAAGAAAATTTATCGATACTTACCGGGAACTGGCCTACACCTTTTTATTACAGCAAAAAACAGATTCGGCCAGGAAGATTGTACCCCTGATCATTGCGATTGACAGCAGCAATAACCGGAACTATGAAGTGGCCGGCATGATCACACATATGATTGGCGATACTATAACGGCTAAACGGTATTTTGAAAAATCGGTTAGCCTGAACAAATCGATTTCTACCGATATTGAAGGCTATGAAGCCGTAAGCCTTGGCCAGCTGTTACTGAATGAAGGAAATACCATTGAAGCAGATATACATCTTACAACTGCCTTATCGGCTTATAAAAAAGCGATTGAGGATGGCTCCATGGACGATGATCATGCTCTTTTTATTGCCGCCATTTATTCCATAAAGAATGATAAACAGCAGGCATTGGTATGGCTGAAAAAAGCACAGGAATTCAAGTGGATGGACTATGGCTTTGGCGAACTGACCCCCTGGTACAAAAACATCCGAAAGGAACCCGTATTCCGGCAACTGATGATTACATTGAAACAAAAAGCGGCGGACATGAGAAAAAAAGCGGAATCGCTATAACCTTTTTACAATAGCCCTGTCACTGTTTTTAAGTAATTTTCCAAAATGAAGGCCCTGATTATATCCCTGGCATTTTTGCCGCTTGCATTATTTGCACAACCTGCATGTGACATACTCATTCTTAATGGCAAAATCATTGACGGTACCGGCAACAATTGGTACTACGGCAATATTGCCATTAAAAACGGAAAGATCATTGCCATCGGGAAAAACAACTCTTTTTCAGCCGCTAAAACTATTGATGCAAAAGGAATGATCGTTGCACCGGGTTTTATTGATGTGCATACCCACCTGGAAGGCGATGAAGTAAAAGACCCCAATGCCACCAATTTTATACTGGACGGAGTGACCACTTGTGTTACCGGCAACTGCGGTTCCTCCAATACAGATATTGGGAAATACCTGCAATGGATAGATTCATTAAAGCTGTCGATCAATGTGGCTTCGCTGATTGGCCATAATGATATACGCAAAGCCGTAATGGGCCGTGCCAACCGTGATGCTACGGCAGATGAAATGAAACGGATGGAAGACATTACCGAAAAAGCAATGAAAGACGGCGCAGTAGGTTTGTCGACCGGCCTCATTTATATACCCGGCACATACACCAAAACCCCGGAAATTGTATCGCTGGCAAAGATTGCTTCAAAGTATAACGGTGTTTATGCCACCCATATGCGGGATGAAGGCGACAGTATTACTTATGCTATTGAAGAAGCGCTGACCATTGGCAGAGAAGCACATATTCCGGTAGAAATCTCTCACTTCAAACTCAGCGGGCAGCATAACTGGGGCCGCAGTAAGATCACTGTTCCTATGATTGAAAAAGCAAGGAAAGAAGGCATAGAAGTTACGATTGATCAATATCCTTATACGGCCAGCAGCACTTCCATCAGCACATTGATACCGGATGAGATACTGGCTGACGGACAAGATTCAATTAAGGCAAGACTGCAAAGACCCGAAATAAAAAAGTATGTAGTTAAATCCATACTGGAACGATTGAAGAAAAGAAAACTGAAACACCTCAGCTATGCCGTGATTGCCTACTTTGCCCCGGATACAACGTACAATGGTAAAAGCATTGAACAGATTAACCTGATGAAGGGAAGAAAGCACAAAGCCAGGTACGAAGCAGAGACGGTGATTGACATTATGATGGCCGGAGGTGCCAGCGCCGTTTTTCATGGCATGAGTGAAGAAGATATCAAACGCATCATGCAATACCCGTTCAACATGTTTGCCAGCGATGCAACGATCCGTGTACTGAACGCCGGCATGCCCCACCCGAGAGGCTATGGTACCAATGCAAGGGTACTTGCAAAATATGTAAGAGAAGAAAAAGTAATTTCGTTAGAAGAAGCTATCCGCCGGATGACATCATTACCCGCCCAAAAATTTCAGTTGAAGGACCGGGGCCTGATTAAAGAAGGTATGGCTGCTGATATCGTCATCTTTGATGAAAATGAAGTGAAAGATGTTTCCACTTTTGAAAAACCCCATGCTTATTCCAAAGGATTTCATTTTGTTATTGTCAACGGGGTACTTACAGTTGAAAATGAAAAGCATAACGGGGCAAGAGCAGGCAGGGCCATTAAAAATAATTTATGATAAACTCCCTTGATAACCGGGTTATTATCGGGACAAGTGAAACCACAGAAATATGCCATGTTGTATCACTGCATTTCATTGCAACGCAATAAATCACCTTTCGGGATTATTGATTCATAGGAATGTTCTGTTTTTCGGGATGTATAGCTGACTATAAAACCAGCGAAGAAACACTAAAAGGCCTTGCAGCATAAAAATAAGCCAAGCCTTTTAGTGTTTCTTTACTATTGATTCAGATTACCAGTTTTAATATCTCCCTTTCTGAGTGATTGACCAGTGGTTTGAACTTTTCGTACCATTTTTTCCAGTCCGTTTTCCCCATACTTTCTTTAAGAGAATGTTCATAATCTCCTAAAGTATCATGACCTTCCTCAAATATGAGCTGGTATGAGCCTCCGGTGAAATCGCTTAACACTCTTGCTGCCTTTGCATCAGGCAATAGTCCCTTGCTATACGCTTCCTCAAGAAGGATTTTAGCTTCCTTGAATTTGCCAAACTGCAGGTGAAAAATATCTCTTACGATATACATAATAGTTTGTTTACTGCAAAGGTTTTATTTCTTTCCTTTTGCATAGTCCAGCATGCCCTGAAAATCTACCACCACAGCCGGCTCTGTACCTACCACCCAGGCATCATGACCCATCGGTAACAGGGATACATCCCCGGGTTTACAAAGCCAGGTGCTGCCATCATCCATTTTTACCATCAATTCTCCGGATACATGATACTGAAAATGCGGTGCTTCACAGCTTTTGGTTTTGACTAGCGGCTGCACAGATTCAGACCATTTCCATCCGGGAAGGAAAGTAGCCCTGCCGATAGTAGCATTGCCGATATTAACCACCTCTACCCGTCCTTTAGGAAACTCCCGTACCTCATCCGGCTTGCCAAAACTTTTTAACTGTGCCTTTTCAGTCCATGTATACTGGCCATTATTTTCCGGCCGGTGGGCAAGCAATAAGGTTATTGCAGCAAACACTGCAACGAATACTAACAATTTCATAGTATGATTTTTTATTTAACTGATTTCGATTATAGTACCGGCCGGTTGAATAATCTGGTTGACAATACAAATATGCTTGAAGAATGTGGCAGAAAACTTGTAAATACTTCGGGGAGACTTGTATAAATCAGAGCTTCTTTCGCAATTCCAATGGTGAACAGCCGGTATGCTGTTTAATAAAGTGGCCAAAATGAGCCTGGTCTGTGAAATGCAACTGATGGGCTATTTGAGTTACAGTAAGGCTGGTAGATCCAAGTAAAACCTTTGCTTCCAGCAACAGCATGTCATTAATGATTTCCCTTGGCGATTTACCACTGTGCAGCTTTACCACCTCTGATAAATGTTTAGGAGTGATGTGCAATTTCTCAGCATAAAAACCCACTTCTCTTGTTGTAACAAAATTTTTCTCTACCAGCCTTTTAAAATCGCCTGCAATTTTCATGGACCGTGTGGCTGATTCATTTATCTTTTTTGCAAGCGGCCGATAAATCTCTCTTATCCTCAATAAAAGTATGTGAATGTAATTTCTAAGCAAGTAGTCTTTCTCCGGAGAGAATCGTTCATACTCCCTGATAATATCCCTGAACGACTGCTGGATCAGCTCACTTTCTTCCGTTGAAACATTAACGATGTGCTCCGAATCTATACTGAGAAACGGAAACTCCTCCGCCAGTGGCCTGCTCAGCAATTGCTGAATGAATTCAGTTTTAAAATGCATACAGTACCCTTTGCAACTATGTACATTTTTGGAAGCGTAAACCATATTCTCCGGGACAATAACAAGATCATTGGGTTTCAGCCAACGGTAATCAGCACCAAGGTATACATCATGCACACCGCCCAATAAAATATAAATAAGATTAAACTGGCGTCGCAATGCCTGTATCCCCTTTTCCGGATCAACATCCTTATGTTTATCCTCAAGGGTACCCGGCATCACCATCATATTGATGTCATATGTGCGATTGTCCCGGTTAATCTTTTTTTCAAAGTCAGCCAGGTTCTCAATAATCAATATTTCTTTTTTAGACATATCTGCAAATGCAATTTCGAGAATTACAACACTTTAAAATTGTACTACTTTTTCATAGTGCCTACGGGTCAATAACCTCCTTTTGATTTGATTTCCGCATCGGTTGCTTTTTCCAATAGGTCAAACTTCTCCAACACCACTCCAGCGGACCAAACCTGAAATAGCGAAGCCAGACATGGCTCCAGGCAATTTCTATCACCCACACCGCCGCTACTACATAATAAATCTCATATCGCTGCAGCTTGCCCATCATGCCAAAGCCAACACCAAAAAAGAAAAGACCACACATCAGCGACTGCATCAGGTAGTTAGTAAATGCCATCTGGCCCACCGGCCGCATCAGTGCAAAGAGCCATTTGAACCAGCCGGATTTATACAACAACATGATCAGTCCAAATAATCCCAGTGAACGTAGTGTTCTCGAAATTTCATAAAATTCAATTTGCTTATACTTGGTAACATTGAACTGGTTAAACTGGTGATCGACCATGAACTGCAGCCTGTTCCAGGTAAGCCATAGCCCCGCACCCATGCCTACAATAAACAAAACCCAGTATAATTTTACCGGAGCCTGGCC
>CAYPBW010000115.1:5070-9551 GCA_964409055.1 uncultured Chitinophaga sp.
CCGAGCAGGGCAAGGCCTCTTAATGAATCAAGCAAAATGATTCTTTCGCCCTGGCTGACAGGCGCAGCCAAAGCGGTGGCAGGTTGGTTGGACATGGTATGCTGGTTTTGGTTTTATCCTGTTTCTACACAACCTGCTTCAGCAACTCTCTATGACCTCTTACCACATGTGGTTTGAATTTTTCGTACCACTGCTGCCATTCGTCTTTCCGCATACTGCCCGTCAGTGATTGCTCATAGGCTGCCAGTGTTTCAAATCCCTCTTCGAAGATGAGCCGGTAGGCATCACCGGTGAAATCGGACAGCACTCTTGCATTTTTGTTTTCGGGTAACAGGCCGGCTTTCAGGGCTTCGTCCAGCAATTGTTTGGCCGGGCGGTAATGGCCAAACTGCAGGTAAAAGATGTCTCTTACAATGTACATACACCAGGTTTTTAAAATGAATAAATATGTTTAACCTGGTACGGAGAAAAGGAATGGATCAGTAAATGAGTATTAAGGTAAGTTATTTCAATAAAAAATAAATCACTTTCTAATACAACATTAATTTTTGAACTGTTTCATCCAGCCTTGACTTTGCCAAAAAATTCTGCTCCAGCTCAATACTAAACGGAACAGGCGTATCCAGCGATGCACAACGCATCACCGGTGCATCCAATAATTCAAAGCAGTTTTCTGCAATCCATGCAGCAATTTCGCCACCGATACCACCAATAAGTGTGTCCTCATGCAATAACAACACTCTTCCGGTTCGTTTCACCGCTTCACGAATAGCTAAATAGTCAAGCGGCAATAAGGTTCGCAAGTCAAGTATGTCAATAGAAATTTCCGGATGCTCCGCCGCATAATCCTCGGCCCAATGTACGCCGCTTCCATAGGTGATTATAGAAACCTCATCTCCTTCTCTTACATGCCGGGCTTTACCGATCTCTATTTCATAATATTCTCCCGGAACAGGGCCGCTTACCGAACGGTATAAGGCCTTGTGCTCAAAATACATGACAGGATTGGGATCATTAATAGCGGTAATGAGTAAGCCTTTTGCATCCATTGGTGTAGATGGATACACCACTTTCAATCCCGGCACTTTGGTAAACCAGGCTTCATTGCTCTGTGAGTGAAAAGGCCCGGCGCCGACACCGCCGCCTGTAGGCATGCGAATCACCACATCTGCATTTTGTCCCCAGCGGTAATGAATTTTGGCGAGGTTGTTTACAATCTGGTTGAAGCCTGCCGTAACGAAATCAGCGAACTGCATTTCCATCATGCTCTTGTATCCTTCCAGCGATAATCCGAGTGCGGCACCTACAATGGCACTTTCACAAAGCGGCGTATTCCTCACTCTTGCTTTTCCAAATTCCTGTACAAATCCTTCCGTGATCTTAAAGGCACCACCATACTCTGCAATATCCTGCCCCATGAGGATGAGATTGGGGTGTTGCTGCATGGATTGATGGAGGCCTTCTTTAATAGAGTCGATTAGCCGGGAGTCTTTCGTTTGTACTTCTAATTCATGATTTATTCTCGAGTTGTCAATTATTTTAACATCAAACTTCAAACCCCGAATATCAAACTTCTTTGCATAAACATCTTCTAACTCCCCCTCCGTATCTGCCACTACCGGCTTTGTATTAAATCCAACAACCAGTTCGCTTTCTATTTTGTCTTTGAACTCATTTCGGATCTCCGCCACTTTCATTTCGTTCAACACGGCAGTTTCAACCAAATAGTGTTCATAATTTTTAATTGGGTCTTTTTGCTCCCATAATCTGAACAAATCCTGCGGCACATACTTCGTTCCGCTGGCTTCTTCATGTCCCCGCATCCGGAAGGTCATACATTCAATGAGGTAAGGTTTCTGGTGTTTGATACAGAATTCCCTTACTCCTTTTATTGTATCATAGACCGACAGTAAATTATTCCCGTCAATCTGCACACCTTCCATACCGTACCCTTTGGCTTTATCCACCAAACTGATGCAACGGTATTGTTCATTTACCGGTGTGCTTAAGCCGTAACCATTATTCTCGATTAAAAAGATAACAGGCAGGTCCCATACAGCCGCCACATTCAGCGCTTCATGAAAATCACCTTCGCTGGTAGCGCCATCACCGGTAAATGCCAGTGAGACTTTGTTCTCTTTTCTGAGTTTATAGGCCAATGCTACCCCGTCAGCAATGGCCAGCTGCGGACCGAGGTGAGAGATCATACCACAGATATGATGTTCACGGCTGCCGAAGTGAAAACTCCTTTCTCTTGCTTTGCTGTATCCTTCTTTGGCTCCCTGCCATTGCATGAACAAACGACTCAATGGCATGTTGCGGGTGGTAAACACACCAAGGTTGCGGTGCATGGGCATGATCCATTCATCATCCTGCAATGCCAGTGTGGCGCCTACGGCAATCGCTTCCTGCCCGATACCACTGAACCATTTGGAGATTTTTCCCTGCCGCAGCAACACCAGCATTTTTTCTTCGATCATGCGGGGCCACAGCAATTTTTTATAGAAAGAGACAAGCTGCTCGTTAGATAGATCCTTCCTGTCGAAAGTCATTTGCAGTTTAACGTTTAAAGTTTCAGGTTCAAAGTTATGGCTTCAGCGGTTGAGCCAACATTAAACATTAAACTTTTCAACCCTTAAACTAATTACACTACCACCAGCTCGTAAAACGCTTCCGGCTGCAGGTATTTCTGTGCCAGGAACTGCAATTCCTCAGCAGAAATTGTTTTGATGGTTTGAATGGAATCGTAAAAATATTGTTCGGTGAGATTGTTTAAAACGATATTCTTCCAGCGGCCCATGATCTGGAAAGGCCCGTCCAGGTCGCCGAGGATGCCCCCCATCATGTAATTCCTGACAAGCAGCAACTCTTCTTCGTCCACTACTTCTTCCCGCAGCAGTTTCATTTCTTTGTATACTTCTTCTATCGTGGCTTCACAAACATCCTTACCGGCCTCGGTACTGATCATCCAGGCTGTATCATGAATGTGGTTTTGGAGAAAACTGTAAATGCCATAGGTATATCCTTTTTCTTCCCGGATATTGCTCATCAGCCTTGAACCAAAGAAGCCGCCAAACAGTGTATTCAATACCATTACTTTCATGAAATCAGGATGATGCCGGTTGGGAAAGGGCCTGGCCATGCGAACAGAACCCTGTACCCCGGTCTCGTCATTGGTAAGGCGGTATTTCTTTTCTGGCGAAGGATGAGATACTATTTCGCTAAGTGAAACAGGATTATTAGGCAAATCACCAAAGTACTGATCCAGCAAAGAAGCTATATCAGCCGGCAGCTTGCCTGCCACAAACAGCACCAGTTTTCCCTGCTGGTAATACTTCTTATAGAAATCCAGCAACTGCTCCCTGTTCAATGTATCAAAATCTTCCAGCTTGCTGTATTTGCCATACGGATGTTTTTCTCCGTATAAATAAACATCCATCAGGCGACCGGCTACAAAATCACTTTTCTTCAGGTTCACCTTCAGCCGCTGCTTCATATTTTGCTTGTAGATGTCGAGTTCTTCCTGCGGCATCACCGAATCAGTTATCAATTCCCTGACAGAAGGCAGCAATTCTTTTATGTGCTTGGAAAGACAATGAAGCGTAATAGTAGCAGTTTCATTGTAGCAGGCCCTGTTCAGGTAAGAGCCATAGTATTCAAAATACTCATTGATCTGGAAAGCTGTTTTATTCGATGTGCCATTTCGTAATAAAAAGTTCGTGGTGGCCGCTACCAGGTTTTGCTCCTCAAACCAGTTGCCGGCATAAAATACCCATTCCACGGCGAGCACTTCTTCAGCGCCTGCGTCCACAGCATATACTTCCACGCCATTCTTTAACACAAACTTTTCCACCTGTTTCAACTGCAGTTTAAAATTCACTGCATCCACAATTTCCGGGGCATGTTTCCTGTCTGGCATAAATTATTTCCCTTCGTTTATTTCTTCAATCAGTTTTGTGATAAATAATGGATCGTACTGCAATTTTCCCGGCGGAAGATATGGCGGCTTTGTTCCAATATATCCTCTGTGGTCACTTTCGCATATTTCTGTAATTCAAAATTCATCCAGGCGGCATCGCCCAGTGTTTCATAATAGGCAAGGCTGTTGGCCCTGCTCATCACACTCATGTCTTCAAAAGCGATCATGCTTTCTGTTTTGTTCTTTACTTTCTGCAATTCGGCTTCACTTACTTTCTCGTTCTTCATTTTTTCCAGTTCCTTTTCCACTGCTTTTTCTGCGTCTTCCATCTTCACTCCTTTCACCAGCTTGCCTTCCACTACTACCAGCCCGGCATCGGTACTGCCAAAATGATGACATTCAATATTGCTGAACAGTTGTTGCTCTTTTACCAGCGACTGATAGAGCCTTGATGAACCGCCACCGCTTAGGATATCCGTCATCAGGTCAACAGCATAATAACTGCTGTCCATCCGGCTGCCCATATGCCAGCATTTATATAATGCATCCAGCGGCACATTGG
>CAYPBW010000116.1:0-9527 GCA_964409055.1 uncultured Chitinophaga sp.
TACTGAACTAACGAACGATTGCGATGAAACTCCAGTTTTATTTACGATTTCATACCAGGTATGGCCAGAGTTTATGGCTGAGTGGAAATACCGAGGAGCTTGGTAATAATGACAAAACCAAAGCTATTCCAATGGTTTATTTAAATGATGAATTCTGGGCAGTGAGCCTGGATGTCAAACGAAAGAATTTTGAAAATACTTTCCGATACAAATATTTATTGAAGAATGAAGAAGGTGAATTCCTGAATGAATGGGGTGATGACCGAACAGGAGAGCCTGTTGATAAAGACACCACTGAAGTTCACTTTGCAGACACATGGAATCATGCTGGTGAATATGAGAATGCTTTTTTTACAGCACCATTTGAAAAAGTCCTGCTAAAATCCCGGGAAACAAAAATCAAATCCTGCTCCGACAAGCATGCAACTCATGTGTTTAGGGTAAAAGCACCGTTGTTAAAAAAAGGAGAAGCAGTTTGCCTTTGTGGCAACGGCAGTAAACTCGGAGATTGGAACACTGACAAGCCAATACTTCTAACGAGAGAAGGAAATTGGTGGACAGTGAAGTTGGATTTGTCTGGGGTCAGCTTTCCGATTGCCTATAAATACGGAGTCTACAATGTGAAAGAGAAGCATTTTGTTCAATATGAGGGAGGGAATAACCGGCTGCTGTATAGTGATGCATCTAAAGGCAAGCATACAGTACTCCATGATGGGTTTGTTCAATTACCTAATAATACCTGGAAGGGGTCAGGTGTGGCTATCCCGGTATTTAGCCTGCGTAGCAAAAATGGCTTTGGTGTAGGAGAATTCAATGATATAAAGCTTCTTGTTGACTGGGCCCGTCTTTCTGGTTTAAAACTAATTCAGTTATTACCGGTAAATAATACTGTGTCAACATTTACCTGGTTAGATTCCTATCCATACGGGGCTATTTCTGCATTTGCACTTCATCCGCTCTATATCAATTTGCAAAAAATTGCCGGGAAAGAATATGCAGGTCAGTTGAAGCTCCTGAAGAAAAAGCAGGAAGAATTGAATAACCTTCCGGTGGTGGATTATGAAGAAGTAATGAAGTATAAATTCTCTGTCCTTCGGGAATTATACAATTTCATGGGTGAGGAATGTCTGGCTTCTGAAGACTTCAAAGTGTTTTACAAAGAGAATGAATACTGGTTAGAGTCATTTGCAGCCTTCTGTTATTTCCGTGATAAGTATGGATCATCCGACTTTGAGCAATGGAATACAAACGCAGTATATAAAAAATCGGAGATCAGTAAACTTTGTTCTCCCAAGTCGGCCTCTTATAAAGAAATTGGATTTTATCTTTTTGTGCAATACCATTTGCATCTTCAATTGAAAGAAGCGGCAGATTATGCGCATAAAAAAGGGGTGGTGCTGAAAGGAGACATTCCAATTGGTATTTCCCGGCATAGTTGTGATGCATGGGTTGCGCCGGAATTGTACAATATGAACTGGCAGGCCGGTGCACCGCCTGATGATTTCACTGCTGTTGGTCAAAACTGGGGTTTTCCCACCTACAACTGGAAAAAGATGCAGGAGGACGGATTTACCTGGTGGAGAAAGCGGTTTGAGCAAATGAGCAACTATTTCGATGCTTTCCGTATTGATCATATTCTGGGATTTTTCAGGATATGGAGTATCCCTGTTCATGCCGTTCAGGGTATAATGGGAAGGTTTGTTCCCTGCCTTCCGGTTCACATCAATGAGTTTGGCGAAAAGGGAATATGGTTCGATTACCAGCGGTATTGCCGGCCATTTATAACAGATGAAGTGCTTACAGAGGTGTTTGGTGACCTGGCTGAAAGGGTGAAGGAGGAATTTGTCGTTCCAAATGATTTTGGAGGATATGACCTTGGGCAAAAGTTTGAAACGCAAAAACAGGTTGAGGCGCATTTTGCCGGACTTGAAGAGTCACCGGAAAATAACAGGCTTCGTGATGGCCTCTATGATCTCATTTCCAACGTTATACTTTTTGATGATGAAGAAAAACCCGGCGAACATTTTCATTTCCGGATTTCCATGGAAAAAACTTCGTCATTCAGGTATCTTATCCCGCATGTACAGGAAAAATTCAAAGAACTCTCTATAAACTATTTTTTCCGCAGGCAGGATGACTTTTGGTTCAAAGAAGCCATGCATAAGCTTCCAGCCCTGAAGGAAGCAACCAATATGCTGGTTTGTGGTGAGGATCTGGGCATGGTTCCTCATTGTGTACCCGATGTGATGAGCCAGTTGGGTATCTTAAGCCTGGAAATTCAACGGATGCCAAAAGATCCAAAGAAAGAATTTTTTCACCCGAATGATGCTCCCTACTTATCTGTTATTACTCCATCAACACATGATATGAGTACCATCCGGGGATGGTGGGAGGAAAACAGGGAACGTACACAACAGTTCTATAACCATGTAATGGGCCAGTGGGGTGATGCTCCTTATTTCTGTGAAGCCTGGATCAACAGGGCTATTGTGTTGCAGCACCTTTATTCGCCTGCTATGTGGAGTATCTTTCAGTTACAGGACATACTGGGTATGAGTGAAAGCCTTAGGCGGGAGAATCCTCATGAGGAACGGATCAATAATCCGGCCAATCCGAAAAACTACTGGCAATACCGTATGCATATCCCATTAGAGGAACTTATTAAGCAAAAAGAATTCAATGATGAATTGAAAGGGTATGTTGAAAACAGCGGAAGAGGATAAGTTATCTTTGTGTGTATGAAAGCGCAATACTGGTCTTACAGCCTCAAATTCCGTCATCCTTTTACTATTTCAAAAGGAACAAAAACACATCAGCCAACGCTTATTGTCGAACTGGATCACATGGGTATAAAAGGATATGGCGAGGCCTGCGCCATTGCCTATTATAATATCCCGGTAGAAAAAATGATCGCCGACCTTGAGTCAAAAAAGCAGTTTGTGGAGAAGTTTGCTTTCACTGATCCTGAGCGATACTGGCATTACCTGCACCACCTGTTTCCTCAAAATAACTTTCTTGTTTGCGCACTCGATATAGCCGCATGGGATCTGTATGGTAAATTAAAGGGAAAGCAATTGTATGAGTTATGGGGTGGTGACATTTCAAAGAACCCCATTTGCGATTACACTATTGGCATTGATACTATTGAGAAGATGCTGGCCAAAATGAAAGAAAAACCATGGCCGATTTATAAAATAAAAGTGGGTACAGTAGACGATATTGCCATTGTTAAAGCCCTTAGGGAGAACACCAATGCTGTATTGAGAGTGGATGCAAACGCTGCCTGGAGCCTGGAAACTGCATTAAAACTAATCCCACAGTTGAAAGAACTGGGAGTAGAGTTGGTGGAGCAGCCGCTGGCGAAAGATGATTGGGAGGGTATGAAAGTTCTGTATAGAGAATCTGAACTGCCATTATATGCTGATGAGGCCTGTGTATTGGAGCAGGATGTGGAGAAATGTAAAGACCATTTTCACGGTATTAATATTAAGCTTACGAAATGCAGCGGCATAACACCTGCCCGCAGAATGATTCAAAAGGCACGGGAGTTGGATATGAAGGTGATGATTGGCTGCATGAACGAATCCACTGTAGGTGCTGCAGCCATTGCCCACCTGCTTCCTTTTATTGATCATGTGGATATGGATGGCCCGTTGCTGTTGCAAGAAGACCTTGCAACCGGTATTACCTATGATTTTGGCAAGATCGGGTATTCAGGAATGCCGGGATTGGGAATAAATTATACAGGAATATACCAGAAATAAAAAACTCCGGTGTAAACCGGAGTTTTTTATTAAAAGGCTTTTAATTACCAGATCCTTACCCTGGCGCTGTCCGGCCTGTACATTTTTGAACCCTCTTTTATATTGAAAGCGTTGTAAAATTCATCCACATCCACAAAGGGACCGTTGACCCGGTATTTTGCCGGGGAATGTACATCTGTCAGTAATTGATTTTTCAGGTTTTCTTCACGGGTATGACCCAGCCAGCCCAGGGCATAACCACAGAAATATCGTTGCATAGGAGTGAGGCCACCCATTGTTGTGTTTTCCTGGTATTGCTTAGTTTTTTTAAAAGCTTCAATGCCTAATAAAATACCACCCAGGTCTGCAATGTTCTCACCAAGGGTTGCTTTACCATTGATATGATAGCCTTTTACCGGTTCATATTCATCAAACTGCTTGATCATCACTTCCGCTCTTTTTTTGAACTCTTCTTCATCTTTAGTAGTCCACCAGCTTACAAGATTGCCTTTCGCATCAAACTGGCGGCCTTCATCATCAAAACCATGTGTTATTTCATGACCGATGGTGGAAGCTCCTGCATAGCCATACACAGTAGCATCGTCTAATTCTTCATCCCTGTAACCGGGAACGGTAAATATTCCGGCTGGTAATACAATCTCGTTATTGGAAGGATTATAATACGCATTATAGGTTTGAGGATACATGCCCCATTCGTCCCTGTCTACTGGTTTACCCAGTTTATTGATTTCATAATTATGCCACCAGTTATTGGCATTCACCAGGTTTTGTACATAACTCTCCCTGCCAATTTCCATGCTGCTGAAATCTTTCCATTTGTCCGGGTAACCTACTTTCTTCTTAATAGCAGCCAGTTTTGCATAGGCTTTTTGTTTGGTACTGTCACTCATCCAGGTCAGTCTGGTAATGCGTTCTTTTAACGCCTCCCTGATAGCCTCTACCAGGTCTTCATATCTTTTTTTAGCTTTTTCATTAAAAAACTCTTTTACATATAGTTGCCCGAGCATTTCACCCATAACACTTTCTTCGCTTGAAATGACTCTCTTCCACCTTGGTTTTCTTTCTTTGGCACCACTAAACAGTTTACTGAAGTTAAATGCAGCAATACCATATTGATCAGGTAATGCGTTGGCAAAGTCTGTGATCAGGTTGAATTTGATATAACTCTTCCAGTCCGCCAGCGGTACTGTTTTTAACGCATTGTCAAGGGCTTTAAAAAATTCTGGCTGCCCAACAATGACTGAATCAAGATTTTTTATCCCGGTAACAGACAGGTAAGAAGACCAGTCAACAGATGCGTTCATTTTACCCAGGTCCGTTACAGCCATTTTATTATAGTTTTTATAAGGATCCCGCAGGTCTTCTAATTTCCGGCTTGCCTGAGCCAGTTTTGTTTCAAGTGTCAAAATATTTTTAGCTGAAGTTTGTGCTGCTGCCGCATCTTCACCGGCCATCGTCAGTATATCAGTAATATATTTCATGTATGCATTGCGAATATTTACTGTTGTACTGTCTGTTTTGAAATAATATTCCCTTTCCGGCAAGCCAATTCCTCCTTGCCAGAGTTTATAGGTCATTACTTCACTGTTTTTGTCATCCTGCGTTACAAAATCGCTGAATAATGTGGATGATCCGGCTTTCTTCAACTCTGCCACAGTGCTAATGAGAGATTTTAAATCACCAATAGCATTTATTTTTTCTAAAAAGGGTTGAAGGGGCTTTAGCCCATCCGCTTCAATTTTTGCGCTGTCCATAGCAGTAGTCCAGAAATCACCTATTTTTTGTTCAGGTGTTCCCTTTGCAGCATTTGTTTTTTGAGCTTTTTCTGAAATTTCCCGCAGGCGTTTCAGGTTTTCTTCTACTACCAGGTTGCCAATTCCCCAGGAAGATTGATCGCCGGGTATCGGGTTCTTTTTTATCCAACCCCCATTGGCATACATAAAAAAGTCATCGGCAGGGTTTATCGTTGTATCAAGATTAGCCGCCAGCACATCTGGCTTACTATCCTCTTTTTTAGAAGTGGTTTTACAGGAAACGAAAAGAAGGGTACCTGATACCAGGGCCAGGAGAAAAGACTTTGATCGCATCATTTGTTTATTGTTTATGAATGACTAAAATAAGGAAATCAAACAGGCTGCCATTACAAATTTGATAAACGGGTTATTTACTGGTAAGAATAGTTTGTTTCTGAACAAATACTCTGGGGTGGTGTTGTAACTTCGCACTTTAAAATGATATATGGCCTGGAAGAATCAGCAGCAATTCATTGAAGCCCTTGAAAAGGCAGGAGAGTTGGTTCGTATAAAGACCTACGTAAATCCAAAATTAGAAATCGCAGAGGTTACCGACAGAATAAGCAAGTCCGGCGACGGTGGTAAGGCTTTGTTGTTTGAAAATACAGGGTATGATTTTCCTGTATTAATGAATGCTTACGGAAGTGAAAAGCGGATGTGTATGGCGCTTGGTGTGAACCATTTGGATGATGTGGCAAGGGAAATTGAAGATCTGTTCAAAATGCTCTCTGCACCCAAAGAAGGGCTTCTGGATAAGTTGAAAATGTTGCCCAAATTGGGACAATTTGCCAGTTGGATGCCTAAAGTAAAGAGCGGACGGGGCGAATGCCAGGAGGTGGTTATGGAAAACCCGGACATTACTAAACTTCCGGTAATTACCTGCTGGCCTCAGGATGGAGGACCTTTTGTAACACTGCCCGTAATTCATACCAAAGATCCCAATACAAATAGCCGCAATGTGGGTATGTATCGTATGCAGGTGTTTGGCCCCGGGCTTACTGGTATGCACTGGCATAAACACAAAGTCTCTGCTAAACATTTTTCGGAGTACAAAAAACTTAATAAGAAAATGCCGGTTGCCGTAGCATTGGGAGGTGACCCTGTTTATGCTTATTCTGCAACAGCACCGTTGCCAGAGAATGTAGATGAATATATGCTGGCTGGATTTTTAAGGAAGAAAAAAGTGGAATTGGTTAAATGTATCAGCCAGCCTGAAATTGAAGTTCCTGCGGATGCAGACTTTATTATTGAGGGTTATGTAGATCCTGCTGATGAATTGATCTGGGAAGGGCCATTTGGAGATCATACAGGTTATTATTCACTGGCAGACTGGTATCCAAAGTTTCATATCACTGCCATAACCCATAAGAAAAATCCTGTTTACCCGGCTACCATTGTAGGAATTCCTCCCCAGGAAGACGCCTGGCTAGGAAAAGCCACTGAACGAATATTCCTGGCGCCTATAAAAATGACGATGGTACCCGAAATTATGGATATGGATATGCCGGTGGAAGGCGTTTTTCACAACCTTGTTATTACAAAAATCAATAAAGAATATGCAGGCCAGGGGCAAAAAGTAATGAACGCCATGTGGGGTGCCGGGCAGATGATGTTTAATAAAATTTTGGTACTGGCTGATGAAAAGATAAGGATACAGGATTACGAATCATTAGCGAAATATGCTTTTCAAAATCTGAATCCGGCAATTGATATTTATTTTTCAACCGGGCCTATGGATGTTTTGGATCATAGCTGCAGTAAGCTGGGATTTGGTGGCAAAATGTGCATCGACGGAACGGCAAAAATGACAGAGGAAACAGATGATAACTATCAATCATCATCATTCCCTGAACAGTTGCCGGATGGTTTCCTGGAATCAGTTTTTCCCGAAATTAAGTCGGTAAATACTGCACTTTTGAAGAAGCAAATACCTTGTTTGATTGTATCCGTAGAAAAAAACAGGCCTGGCCATATCAAAGAGTTACATGAGCAATTGTGTAATTTGAAAGAATTAAAAGGGATCAAGATGGTCTTATATGTAGAGCATACTGTTGATGCCAATGACCTGGCTACAGCCTTGTGGCGGTTTTGCAATAACCTGGATCCCAAACGGGACTTTCATTTATACAAATCGGCTCAAATACCTTACACAGCTTGTATGGGACTTGACGGAACAAGAAAGACAAAAGCCTTTGACAATTTTCAAAGAGATTGGCCCAATATTATCGTTGCTAATGATGAAACGATTAAATCAGTAGATGAAAAATGGAGCCAATTAGGATTAGGAGTTTTTATTCCATCACCGTCTTTAAAATTCAAAAATCAGATGTATGGCCAGGAAGCTGTGGTCAATTAAACTGATTCATCCCGGATATTATTTACTTTTAACAAGTGAGTAGTGAATTTATCAATGTTTTAATGACAGGGGCCGGAGCACCCGGAGCTGCAGGTATCTTAAAATGTCTTCGGCAAGATAAAAGCGTTCATGTTGTGTGCGCAGACGCCGACCCGGATGCTACTGGCAAATACCTGTCAAAAGATTTTGCTTGTATCCCGGCTGCCGATGAACCCGGCTTTACGGATACAGTTCTTTCCATTTGCCGGAAAAAAAATATTCATGTGCTGATGCCGTTGGTGACAAAAGAACTGATACCGCTATCACAACGTATAAAAGAGTTTGAATTGGCAGGAACAAGACTGCTTGTTTCATCAACTGCCTCTCTTGAGGTAGCTAATAATAAAAGCCGGCTATACGAGTTTCTTCAATGGCGGGGATTGAATATTCCCGATTTCAGGGTTGTTGAAACTGTTGAACAATTCCGAAATGCCGTAGCAGAATTAGGTCACCCTTCGAAACAAGTTTGTTTTAAGCCATCTGTTTCAAACGGAAGCAGGGGATTTCGGATCATATCGGAGCAATTCAATGAAGCAGACATCTTATTCAATCAAAAGCCCAGCAATGTTTTCATAAGGCTGAATGATGCATTGAGGGTTCTCTCATCTGCCCCTTTTCCAGAATTGCTGGTTAGTCAATATCTGCCCGGTGATGAATATTCGGTTGATTGCCTTTGCAATCAAGGAAAAGTTTTGCTGGTGTTACCCCGGCTTCGAAAAAAAATGGTTAATGGCATTTCTGTAAAAGGTGAATTTGTAAAAAAAGATCAGATAATTGACTATTGCACCCGGATCATTAAAGAGTTGCAACTTCATGGAAACATTGGAATCCAGGTGAAAGCTGATGAAGAAGGTGAATTTCTGGTGCTGGAAATAAATCCCCGGGTACAAGGAACCATTTCTGCCGCTTTGGGGGCTGGAGTAAACCTGCCTTTGCTGGCTGTAAAGCAGGAACTGGGACTGCCAATTATGCCAGATGAACTAATTGTAAAATGGGGCGTCAGGTTTTCACGGTATTGGGAAGAAGTTTTTTATTGAATTTTTCTGTCACAAAGACATAAACAGGAATCCGGAAAGATTCTTGTTTAATCATTTCACTGGCGGGACAGTCGTGCAACCCTGGGAATACGGAGATACTCTTTTAATTTGCTTAAAAAAGATTTGAATGAAAAAATTTGGAGCCGGATTATTTTTTAGCCTTTTGACATTGGCGGCATGGAGCCAGAAAGGAAGCGATGAGAACACACTTTTATGGAAGATAAGCGGAAATGGGTTGGAGAAACCTTCTTACCTATATGGAACCATTCATATGATTTGTGCAGATGATGCAGGTCTTAGTAATAATTTTAAGAAGATTATTAAGGAATGTGATGAGGTTTATTTTGAAGTGGATATGGATAACCTGTTTGAAATGATTGGCGCTATGGGCAAGATGAAGATGAGAGGTGATACCACCTTGAGGGATTTGCTAAACGAAACCGATTACCAAAAAGTAAGAGATTACTTTGAGAAAAAAGGATCTATGCTCCCTTTCTCCATGCTGGAGACTTATAAACCCATTCTGGCTGCTTCAACA
>CAYPBW010000117.1:0-3234 GCA_964409055.1 uncultured Chitinophaga sp.
CAGGTTCCCCTGTACAGTATCGATAATATAGCCTTGCCCGAAAGCCTGAACAAACAGGTTTGTATCTCCGGTATGAAATACCTCGACGGCAAACTGTATATGGCCTCCGAACGCTGCCCGGTCATTTTTGCTTTCGACCCCGAAACCAAAACCGTCATCAACAGCATCAACCTGAATGTGCCGCAGTTCTTCGAAATGGAAGGCATGACCTCCTACAATGGCAAACTCTACCTTGTTTCAGAAAACACGGTAGCGGTGTACGAAGTAGATGCAGCCACCTCATCCATCCGCATTGTTGAAACGTCCACTCCCCTGCCTCCCAAATCAAAAAGCGGCGACGGCATGGAAGGCATTGCAGCCAACGAAACGCATAACAAATTTTACATCCTGCGGGAACGCAACGAAGACATGAGCAAATCGCAGATCTATACCTACAGTGTAGAAAGAAATTTTGAAGATGTGCTCAGCCTGAAATATGAATCAGTAATTGAACTGCCCCTGCTCAACCCGCAGTGGCGCTATTCTGATATTTGTTTCGACAGCCAGAACAACCGGCTCATCTGCCTGAAATCATTCTCCAAAGGAAAATTGCGCCAGCAATTCATTGAAACAATCAATATCGATGTAAATGGTAACCTGCAGGCTGAAACCTTGCAGAACTTACCGGTAGAAAATTTCTCTGAAATATCCAACCAGTACAAAGACCAGGATTACAGTATGAACCTCGAAGGCATCACCCTGGATAAAGACGGCAATATCTGGATCATCAGCGATAATACTTCCGGTAAAGCCCAGTGCGATATGGTTGCCAAAGAAAAAACCATCCTGCTGCAACTGAAAAGAAAATAACCGGTATGGCAGAAAAGAAAGAAACTACTCTCCGTTCTGCTTTCCTTCAAAAAATTCTATTGGCCGTTATAGCAGGTATAGGCTGGTATGCACTCAGCCTGCAGTTTTACCTGATGGTACAAAACAGCGAAGCCAATAATATGACGGTGACAAGGTCTGTCACTAATTTCTTCAGTTACTTCACCATTCTCAGCAACTTGCTGGTGGCAGTCAGCACTACCGCCAGGTTGCTTTCGCCTGCCAGCAGCATCGGACGTTTCTTTTCCGGCATCCGCACTTACTCGGCTATATGTTTATACATCACCATAGTAGGCATCATTTACAGCATTGCCCTGCGCCACATCTGGAACCCGCAGGGACAGCAATTAATTGCCGACCGCCTGCTGCATGATGCTATTCCCTTGCTCTATTTATTATCCTGGATAATTTTTACACCAAAAAAACAGTTGGTAATAAGGCATGTATTCCCCTGGCTGATCTTCCCTGCTGTTTACCTTATCTACACATTGACAAGAGGCGCAATGATTAATTGGTATCCCTATCCTTTTATTCATGCCGGTGAACTGGGTTATGGAAAAGTGGCGATCAATACAGTTATGGTGCTTGTCGCTTTCATTGCAGTTGGCCTGGCGCTGATAGCTATTAACCGAATGGGCAAAACACGGTCCTGAATATAGAAAAACAATCAGCAGCAACGTATACTGTTAAGCTTTAGCCAACAGCAACCCTTTGGCATGAAATTGCGACTTTTGTACAGGTATGAAGAAATTTTTACTCCTGTTGATAATTACCAGTTCGCTGTCGCCTCTGTTTGCACAGAAAATTGACAGCATTTATTTCCATCTTTATACCGACAGCCTGAAAAAAGGCCAGCATAATTACATCAATGTAGATGGTAAATTATCCAATGGCCGCTGGCAGCCACTCACCAGCAAGGAAATTCAGTTCTCCTGCCCCAACGCCACATTCTCCGGCAATGAACTGATCATTCCCGATGATTTCAGTGCAGAAAAAGTGACTGTAAAAGCCGTGCTGAAAAGCAACCCTTCCGTTTTTATTGAAAAAACAATCTGGATCAAGAAAATTCCCGACGGGCCACTACCCACCAAAGACGAAATATTAAAAGGAATTCCGGAAAGAAAAAGCAAAAGAAAGAACTAAGGCTTCGGCCATTAATCTTCGCATCCTTATCTTTGCGGCGGCAGGTCTTACACGACCAGCTCCTGCTGAACCCTCCCAGGGCCGGAAGGCAGCAAGAGTAGGTGGTTGAGCGGTGCGATGTAATCAGCCTGCCATTTTTTTTTATTTAAGATTGAAGAAGTAATATTTACTTATTTAAGGTCCAATCTTAAATGTATTCTTCAATGAATTCCAACGACCTGCAAAAAAGGCTTAAAGAATTCGCCTACCGGGTAGTTCCTCTCTGCGAATCATTACCCGGCAGAAAAGTTTCAAGAGTAATTGAGGATCAGCTAACAAGGTCTGCATTTTCGGCTGCAGCTAATTACAGGGCTGCTTGTAAGGCTCAGTCAGCAAAAGCATTTGCTGCTAAATTATCCATCGCTTTTGAAGAAATAGACGAATCCTTGTTCTGGCTGGAAGTAATCTTAGATCTTAATCTGCTAAAAGTTGAAAAATTGTCACTTATTATCAAGGAAGCTGATGAATTAACCCGTATTCTTGCCTCCTCAAGAAAAACATCACAAAACAAATTAAAACGACCCTGATAAAATATTAAATATTCAATCTTCAATCTTACATCATTATGAAATTTTTTATTGATACGGCAAATCTTGCCCAGATCAAAGAAGCCAACGAGTTAGGTATCCTGGATGGTGTTACCACCAACCCTTCACTGATGGCCAAAGAAGGCATCAAAGGTGAAGAAGCGGTGATGAACCACTACAGAACCATTTGCGAAATGGTGGACGGCGATATCAGCGCCGAAGTGATCAGCACCGAGTTCAAAGCCATTGTAGAAGAAGGAAAGAAGCTGGCATCAATCCACCCGAATATTGTGGTGAAGGTGCCGATGATCAAAGACGGTATTAAAGCCATTAAATGGTTTTCCGACAATGGTATTCGCACCAACTGTACATTAGTGTTTTCTGCAGGTCAGGCAATTCTTGCCGCCAAAGCCGGCGCTACTTATCTGTCTCCCTTTATCGGTCGCCTTGACGACAGCAACTGGGATGGTATTGAACTGATCTCACAGATCAGGCATATTTATTCCATACAGGGTTTCAAAACAGAAATACTGGCCGCTTCCATCCGTAATGCTTTACACATTGTAAAATGTGCCGAAGCAGGCGCTGATGTATGCACTTGCCCGCTGGATTCTATCCTCGGCCTGTTAAAGCATCCGTTGACGGATATTGGCCTTGC
>CAYPBW010000117.1:3334-9388 GCA_964409055.1 uncultured Chitinophaga sp.
TTATCGCTGAAAAGCAGAATTGATTTTGGTAAAACCGATCAGCTCATCGGCCCTCGCACCAAAATTGCGGAAGTACACCAATACCATATAGCTGTTCTCCGTGCCCCAGTAATTTCCTTCGGTGTTTTCATATAGCGCCTGTACACCAGGCTGTTTTTTATCGGTCAGGGTTACATAAGAATAGTTGTAATAACCCTGTTTCAGGTACAAAGCCTTTTCATATACACCCTTTTCCTCGTTGAAGATCATCTTTGCATTTTCATCCTGCAAATAATTCGTCAGTTCACCAAACAGGTATACCGATTTTCCTTCATAGGCCCTGTTGCCCGGTGGTACATAAGTAAAGTGTACCCAGGCATAATCACTTTGCCAGAGGGCATTGGAATTATCCCTGTTCTCAACGGTATAAATACCATTAAAGTCCCTGTAATAGATATACAACTGCTGCCTTCTTTCGCCATCCGGTTTTACATACACATCCACCCGGTTGGTCGTATCATTGTCAACGATCTTTGTCATCCGGTCACTCATCAGGCGCAGGCTGCGCAGGTCAATCCAGCGCCATTCCTTGCCGGATTGAAAAGTAGTATTCTCTTCGTCGCTGTATTCGTAGTAATTACCCCGGAAAACAGTGGGTCTGTCCAGCAGTGAAGCATTATTCCAGATATTATTCTGCAGTACCACTACTTTCAGGTCCTGCGGTGAAAAAGTGTTCACCTGCCCGGGAACAGTACTGACATTCACCTGCACTCTTTGATGTGTTTGAAAATAATTGGTATTGAAAGGTTGTAATACCTGTGCTGAAACATTAGCCTTTGTATTGACGATGAGCATTCGTTTGGTAAAGACCAGTTTGCTGGTATCATCATTCAGAAAAACCTTTAATAAATAATTTCCGGCCTTACTCGGCGCTCCGTTTCTCTCCGGCAAAACGGCCTGGTAGTGTGTGTACCTTGTTTGTGCCAGCGAAGAATGACGGTAGTTAGTGATACGGTTGCTCGTAAAGCCTCGGATATAATCAAACAGCTGGATATTGGCCGGTTTCCAGTCGGCATTGCACAACTGGAAACTGTAATAATAATATTTCACATCTGCATCCATATCATCAAAATGCAGTTCCAGTTGTTCATTGGAGTTAAGCATGATGACCGGGTAGCTGTACATATCTCCCGACTTAAACAGTTTGACCGTTTTAATATTGGATTTATAAACATGATCAGGCAGCTGTGCTGTTGCACTGAAGGATAGTAATAACAGAAGGAGAAGGCTATTTCGTATCATATAATTATTAAAAGTCAGAATGAAATACAATATTGCTTAAAATAAGCTAAAAAAAGGAAGAAATCTTATCAACCACCTTATTTTTGAAGAAGACAAACAATTCATCTTGAAGGTTGCAGGATTTATAGCTAACCGTATAGCATTTGACCGGACGGGCAAAACAGGTGGAAGAAAATCATTCTCCCGTTTTATCATCCATTTATCTACAGTGGCAACAGTGATCAGTGTAGCCGTTATGATCATTACCCTCTCACTGGCCAACGGATTCCAGGAAACAGTAAGTCAGAAAGTGTTCAGCTTTTTGGGCCATTTGCGGGTACAGGAAAAACAACCCGGTAAAGCCATCATTTCAGAAGAGATTCCTATTATCCAAAATGATACACTGGTCAGGGAAATAAAACAAAATCCGCTGGTAAAGAATATTCACCCCTTTGCCACTAAGTACGCCATCCTGAAAACAAAAGAAGAAATTGAAGGAGTGCTGGTGAAAGGATTTGATAGCACCTACGACTTCAACCACATCAAAGGCTTCATCAAACAAGGAAGGCCTATACAATTCAACGACAGTACTTACAGCCGGGAGATCATGATCTCTGACTTTACAGCCAAACAACTGCAGCTGAAAGTTAACGACAGGATTCTCATTTATTTCATCAGGCCGGGCAGCAGCGCAGAAGAAGGCTTACCGAATATCCGTCCGGACAAACTGACTATTACCGGTATTTTCAAAACCGGTATCGAAGACTATGACCGCACATTTGCCATTGGCGATATAAAACTTATTCAACGGCTGAACGACTGGCAACCGGATGAAGCCGGCGGCTATGAAATTTTTCTGCATGATTATAAAAAGACGGATGACGCAGTAAAAGAAATTTACGAAATAGCTGATTTCCCCATTACATGGGACACTGTAAGTGCAAGGGATATTTCGCCTAATATTTTTGACTGGCTGAATATGCAGGATGTGACCCGTAATGTGCTGATCGCTTTCATGGTGATTGTTGCGGTGATTAATCTTATAACCTGCCTGATCATTTTAGTATTGGAACGGTTACGGATGATCGGCATATTAAAAGCATTAGGCGCCACCGACTGGACCGTACAGGATATCTTTCTACGTCATTCACTGATTATTGCCATCAGGGGTATCCTGCTCGGCACTTTGATCGCTTTAGGTCTTTTATGGCTGCAGGATGCCACGGGATTCATCAAGCTTAAAGAAGAAGCCTATTACCTGAGTACGGCTGCCGTTAAGATTGTTTGGTGGCAGGTAGCGGCAATTGGAATTGGAACGTTACTGATCTGTTTACTGGTCTTAATGATCCCTACCTTTCTCGTCAAGAGAATTCAGCCGGTGAAAGCAATACGCTTCAACTAATCTATTTACAAAAATGAGAAAGAATAATGCCCGTGGCCACGGCCGCATTCAATGATTCAGCTTTTCCTTTTTGAGGGATGGTGATGGTCACATTACAAAAACGAAGTACTTCTTCACTGATACCCTTTGACTCATTGCCAATAACAATCACACCCCCGGCAGGTTCTTGCATCCTGGTTATATCCTGGCCCTCCAGCACAGCAGCATAGATACGGGCATCCTTTTGCTCACCCAGCCATTTATTCAGTGAAGTATAAAAAACATTTACCCTGCCAATGCTGCCCATGGTCGACTGTACCACTTTAGGATTATACCTGTCGGCACTATCCTCGCTGCAAACGATATGTTGTACACCAAACCAGTCAGCAATGCGAATGATAGTTCCCAGGTTTCCCGGATCCTGGATACCATCCAGCACCAAAATAAATTTTTCCTTCTCTGCAACAGGCTTTATAGTGTTGAACTGTTTTACTACTGCAACCACATGGTTAGGTGTGGTAAGCTGGGATATCTTTTCGAGTTCGGCTTCAGTAATTTCAGTAAGATTATGATTAGCGGTAATCTTTTTATTTTCTTCGATCCAGGTTTTTAGAGCAAATATTTCCAATACGGAATCTGAATGTTCTGTTAATAGTTCTTTCACCAGTTTGGGACCTTCGGCAATAAATACTCCCTCCTGCTGCCTGAATTTTTTCTGGCCTAAACTTTGAATATATTTGACCTTTGATTTAACAAGCATCTTTCTTCGTTTACTTATTTATGTCAGCCCGCCATTATTTTTTTAGCAGGAATTACTTCTATACCCTTGCAGCAGGCTGTTTTATTCTTTTCATTTCTTCCTGCACCATCGTAAAAAATTACCCGCAGGGCAAGCCATTTGTTTACAAAACAAATATCAACGTTATTGGCAACTTCACCAACGAAGAAAAAGAAATGCTGGCATCCCGCCTGAAAGGGCAACTGGATGACAGTATGCGGTCCCGTTCCGTTTCAAAAGTGGCCTGGAGTGTGATGAAGAACCCTCCTGTATTCGAAACGGAAAATGCCGACAAATCAATGTTGTTCATGAAGGCCCTTCTTAAATCACTCGGTTATTTCGCAGACAGTATCTCTTACCAGTCGCAGATTGACACTGTCAATAAACAGGAATATAGAACAACCATAAGTTTTGATGTAAAACCAGGCAAAGTAGTCAGGATCGACTCTTTTGCTTATAATTTTAAGAATACAGAACTGCAAACACTTGCAATCGCCAACCAAAAAAACGCATTGGTAAAAAAAGGAGACCCCTTTGCCAAATCGGCCATTTCAATAGAGTTAGACAGGCTGGTTGACATGTACCGGAATAATGGTTTCATGCGGTTTGGCCGGGAAGAAATGATCGGCCTTTGGGATACCCTGGATGTATCCTTACTGAAACCCACATTTGATCCGCTGGAGCAGGCAGCTATTCTGCAAAAACTAAGAGAACGGAGAGAAAATCCTACCGCCAACCTTGAAATAAGATTGAGACCGGGTTATGACAGCAACAAACTAAAAAAATATTATATCGGCAATGTTACTGTGTATCCGGACCTTGTATATGATACTATTGGTTTTGCCACTACAATAAAAACAGTAGACGGGATTAAGATCATATCCTATCGTAATATGTTCCGCCCACGAACAATCACCCGTAATATTTATTTTAAACATGGTGATCTCTTTAACCTGAAAAAATACGTAAAGACGATCAACCGTTTTAACTCACTGGGTGCATGGCGACTTGTAAATATTGAACAGGAAGTAAGAAAAGGACAGGATACTGCAGATTTTATTGTAAGACTAACCCCGGCTCCAAAGTATTCTTTTACCACCAATATTGAAGGAAGCCAGAATTTCAATGCAGTTACGGGCAACCTGTTTGGCTTTGGTATCAACCTTAGCCTGCTGAACCGAAACTTTGCCAAATCTGCCAGCCAGGGAACTACTTCTATTCGTTTTGGTGTAGAACTGGGCAACCAGTTTGTACAGACACAGCAGGCCAGTGTAAGCCACAATATTTATTTTCCCAAGTCCATACCTCAGTTTAAATGGTTTTCGGAAAAGCTCACCAATAATATCCGGACACTTTTCTCATTTAATGCAGCCAATACAGAAAGACGTTTATTATATAACCTGACAACGGTGAATGGCGCCTGGGGTTATGAATACCAGTCGGCAAATGCCGGGAGAAATCAATTGTTTCAACTAGTCTGGAAAATACCCAATATTGAATACGCTTACCTGAAGCCAAGAGACAGCCTGGTAAAGCTGATTGCCAATAACCCTGTACTCAAAAATATTTTTACGGATGGTTTCATTGCATCAACAATATTCAGCGCCACCCTGAAAAAGAACCTGGAGAAAAGACCCAGTGTTATATCCTTCAACCTTGAATTGCCATTCCTTGCCGGACTTATTCCAAGTAAATTTCTTGATACACAACTGTATCGTTTTATCAAGACCAATGTTGATTTTACCAAACAATTCAAGTTCCGCAATTCATCTTTCGTGTTTCATGCTTTTGCAGGCATTGGGTATGCGTTGAATTCTACCGTTAACCCCGACAAGAAAAATGCACTTCCCTTTTTCCGTCAATATTTTGCCGGCGGACCAAACAGTATGCGGGCATGGAGGCTCAGAAGATTAGGACCGGGTTCAACCGTGAAGGACTTTGGCCAGTTTCCCGACAGGTTTGGTGATGTACAACTGGAATTTAACACAGAGTATCGCTTCAGGTTGATGACTGTTGCCGGCACCAAAGTAGAAAGTGCTTTGTTTGTAGATGCCGGTAATGTCTGGTTTCTAAAAAAGAATGCTGGCTCTGAAGAAGAAGTTTTCAATTTTAGCAGGCTTGGAAAAGATATTGCGGTGGGAGCAGGAACGGGACTTCGCTTAGATTTTTCTTTCTTCCTGATCCGGGTTGATTATGCGTGGAAAATTAAAGACCCTAGCCCTGATCTGTCCAATGCAGACAGCCAGAATAAATGGTTTTATGGATTAAAACAGCCTTTGAAAGGTCAATTACAAATAGGTATCAACTATCCGTTTAGCCTCTAAGCACCATCTTGTTTTATACTTGTTTCAAATCCTTCTATGCTCATGGCATCATTTAACAAAAAAGAGCCAATTCTTGTACGGCATAAACTGCTGAGGTATGCGCCACAGCCTAATGCAGCACCAAAATCATTCGCCAGGCTGCGGATATATGTACCGGTAGAACAAACAACCCTGAAGTGAACTACAGGCATTTCCACCCTGGTAATTTCAAATTCCTTTATGGTAATCTTCCTCGCTTCAAGCTTCACTTCCTTTCCCTGGCGGGCCAGTTCATACACTCTTTTACCATCTACTTTGATGGCAGAATGAGC
>CAYPBW010000118.1:0-4704 GCA_964409055.1 uncultured Chitinophaga sp.
CACTTACATAAAACAAAGGTTCAGTAGGCCAACCCGGTTCTTTATAAATTTCTTTACCGTGCTGATCAAAAGGAACATCAAAGAACAGGGAATGATGAACAGGATTTTTCAGCTTCTTGTTCAGGCCAACATAATACAACAAACAGGAAGGCGCCATCACTTTTTTCTGCCAGTATGCATCAGAATAACTGCGGGAAGCCTCTGGCAGCAACTTCGTTTCTGTAAAATGATAGTCAGCGCCGCTGATGACGACATCTGTTTCGTAAACAGCCTTATCTGTCACCACTCTTTTTACGCTGAACCGATCAACCTGTATGTCCTGTACCGTTTCTGAAAATTGAAACTTTACCCCTAGTTCTTTAGCCAGCTTGTACATACCTTCCACAACCGCATACATCCCGCCTTTAGGGTACCAGGTACCGCCTTTAATGTCGGCATAATTCATCAGGCTGTACAAAGCAGGAGTATCTTCCGGCAATGCTCCTAAAAATAAAACGGGAAACTCCATCAGTTGTCGCAACCGTGGATGTTTGAAGTAGGAAGCAATATGTTTTTTTATGGATGAAAAAACCTGCAGCTTGAAAATGCCGCTGATGGTGGGCCAGTCCATGAATTCTGTAATCGAACGGCCGGGTTTATATACCAGTTTGTTGATGCCCAAATCATACTTATAGGCAGCTCCCCGTAAATATTTTTCAAGCTGCTCACCGCTGCCGGGCTCGATGCTGTCAAATGTTTTTTTGAGTGAAGCAAAATCAGCAGGCATATCCGTAAATCCGTTATCCCAGTACACCCGGTACGACGGATCTAATCTTTCCAGTTGATAATAATCGCCGACCTTTTTGCCGAATTGGGCAAAATAACGTTCGAAAATATCTGGCATCCAGTAAAAACTGGGGCCCATATCGAAAGTAAAACCCTGTTCCTTCCATTGCCGGGCACGGCCACCGGGTGTGCTGTTCTTTTCAATAACAGTTACTTCCCAGCCTTCTTTTGCCATGAAAGAGGCGGCAGACAATCCGGCAAAACCGCTGCCTATTACAATTACTGATTTCCGATTAGTCATTATGATTTTTAATACCGGCTGAGTTGCTCTTTCAGCAATTTACGGGCAAAATGGATACGGCTCTTGATAGTTCCGAGGGGCTCATTCAATGCCTCTGCAATCTCGTTGTATTTATAACCATCAAAGTATAACAGGAAAGGTGTTTTAAAGATCTCTGGCAATTGCTGAATGGCCTCCTGTATCTCTTTCATCCGAAGACTGCCTTCTGCAGCATTACCAACAGTAGCCTGTTTTTGGTTCAGCAAAAAGTCATTGGCGCTGTTATCAAAAATGGTTTTTTGTTTAGCTTTTCTACGGTAATTATTAATAAAAATATTCCGCATGATCGTGAAGAGCCATGCCTTTATATTGGTGCCAACATTGTATTTCTCCTGGTTCGCCAAAGCTTTGTACAGGGTCTCCTGGTACAGGTCATTGGCCGCTTCAGTATCTCTTGTAAGATTGACAGCAAAAGGCTTCAGAAAGTCTGCATTGCTGACCAGCATTTGGTTAAACTCAGTTGTTGACATATGATTGTGTTTAATAATTGTATTGTAAAGTTAAACACAATAATGACGAATAACCAAATATTTTGTTTAATTTATTAGTTAATTTTTTTAAACAAATTAACTGCCAATAAAAAAGCCTGGAAACCAGGCCCTTATTTATACCGATCCTCTCCCTCAACTCAACTCCTCAATCACAAACCTCTCAAACATTCAACTCCCCAACCCCTTTATACCGAGGAAATAAATTCCATAAACTCTCCCAATGACTTTTTGAACTCTACATTGGGAGGCACCCGCTTCTTGTAATGCTGGGTAAGCTGACCCGAAATGATCGTTTTTACCTGTCCGAAGCGTAACTGGACATTAGTGAGAAACTTCTCAAAATTGAAATTGGAAGCTGTTGCTGTCAGGTGAATGAAAATAAAATCAGGTTTCTTGGCATTGATTACATATTCCACATCTTTTACCGGCACATTGGCGCCGAGATAAATGGTTTTAGCCCCCCTGCTCTTCAACAGGTAATACATGTACAGTAATCCCAGTTCGTGATGTTCGCCCTCGGGCAAAAACAACAGAAAGGTTTTGTCCATACTAATATGAGAGATCGTCCCCTCTATTGCAACAATCAGTTTTTGCCGGATAATGTTGGTAACCAGGTGCTCCTGGGCAGGATTGATATGCCCGGTAAGCCATAGAATGCCGATTTTCTCCAAAAATGGAAAAATGATCTGCGTTATTGTTCTTTCAATACCCCGGGTAGCAATATAATTATTCAACACTTTTTCAAATCGCTCCATATTCATATCCACCATCTCCTGTACCAGCTCATTAATGATACGTTCCTGGATAGCTTTGGGATCTCCCAGTGAAAGTATCCGCTGTTGTATCTCCTGGTGGTCCATGCGGTCAATATGGGATATTTTAAACCCATATTTATTAAGCAAAGCAATATTCAGGATTGTCTTTAATTCATCATTGCTGTAGTAGCGGATATTGGTAGTAGTACGCTGGGGCTTCAAAAAATTGTACCGCTGTTCCCAGATACGGATCGTATGGGCCTTTATACCAGAAAGGTTTTCCAGGTCTTTGATGGTAAATGCATTCATAATAGCATAGTTACAACCGGCCAAAAAAAAAGTTCAGCCAAAATTGACCGAACCTCAAATTTCCCACCCTTAAACCTATCAACCATAAACCTCTCAACCCTTTCCCACCATCTCCCCATTCCTGATCTTACCCGTATCAACTAACTTTCTCAACTGTGTAACTAACCCGGCATCAGGCAATGCTTCCAGGTGTCTGAAATGATGCAGATCCGTTCCCAGCAAATCATAATATCCTTTTCTCACCAGGTATTGCGCCAGTTCCTGCGCAGCCTTTCCATAATGACCGGCCAAAGCCAGTACATTTAATTGGAACAAACAGCCTGTGGCCTTCAATTCATCATAAAAATCTTTTGACTGCTGTAGATATATATAACGCTCCGGGTGGGCTATCACCGGCTGATAATCCTGCATCTGCAACTCGAACAGGATATCCTTTAAACCGTGAGATGGAAATGCAAGCGAAAATTCACAGAGTACCCAATTAGCATGTATTGTAAGCAATGGTTCTTTGTCCCTGAGTAAGCCTGCCACATGATCATCCAAAAAATATTCAGCGGCTGCATACAGTTCAGCATGCATACCTGCTTCACGCATCGCTTGCCTTACCTCATCCAGTTTGGCCAATATGCCCTCCCGGGTATTCGGATACATATCCGACAAAATATGCGGCGTGGTGATCAGTTTTCTATAGCCCAGAGCTTGCATCCCTTTGATCAGCTCAAGGGACGTAGCCATATCCGGCGAACCATCATCAATACCCGGCAGCAGGTGTGAATGCATATCCACAGCAATAAAGCCATAATCCACCGGCTCCTTTGACTTTTTATTTCTGAAAAACAACATTCAACAATCTTAAACAACCTTCAACTATATTCAACCACACTAAACCACTCCTCAACTCCTCAACCATAAACCCTCAACCATGAAGCAACTCCCCATACAACCCCTTCATATCCCTCACCAGCCGATGGTAACTATATTTCTCTTTCACCTTTGCTGCAGCCACTTCACCAAACTGCACCCTTTGTATATCATTACTCACTAATTGCAGCAGGTTATCACAATATCCCTGTACATCGTTTACAGCTGATAAAAGCCCCGTTACTTTCTCATCCACTACTGCCTCTATACCACCAACCCTGGTAGACACCACCGGTTTACCGGCCGCATGTGCCTCTATCAGGCTTACAGGTGTTCCTTCATTAAAAGAAGTAAGTGTAATAATATCCGAACCGGCATTGATCACATCAATATCACTGCGCCACGATGTAAACACTAATGGTTCTTCATGCAAGTCGTCTTTCTCCGTAGAAAAACCGATACGCAGTTCCTTTGCCATTGCTTCTATGGCATTCCTCGTTTCACCGTCACCCACAATAAATGCCTTGATCTTCTTTTCGGAATGTCGAAGCAGGTATTGAATACCCTGCAGGAACAACTCGTGGTTTTTTACCGGTACCATTCTGCCCGTTATAGTAATAACAACAGTATCATCTGAAATTCCATAAGCTGCCCGGAAAGACTGCCGCTTCACATCATTCCCGCTTGCAAACTTATCCAGGTCAAGCCCCAATGGTATAATACGAAACTTCTCAGCCGGCGCAATACGGAAATCTGTAACCAGCTCTTTATGCTGCTGCTTACTGATAGCAATAATGGCACTGGATTTTTTTCCCAGGTACCGTTCTATATTAATAAACGCTTTTGTCTTCGCTGAATTAAAATAGGAATGAAACACATGGCCATGATAGGTATGTACGATCACCGGCACTTTCATGGCGGCCGCCGCCATTCTGCCAATAGCTCCCGGCTTGGCCGCATGGGTATGCACAATATCCGGTTTAAACTCCCGGATCAGTTGTTTTATTTTTTTATAGGCACCGTAATCCTTCAGCGGGCTGATGGAACGGCCCATCTCCGGCACATACACTGGTTTGATTCCTAACTGGTCAGTAAAATAACTCGCATCTTTCTCATGCGCCTCTTTCTCTCCCACTACCAGCATCGTTTCAAACTCCGGTTCCATGTATTTCGTCAGGTACGA
>CAYPBW010000118.1:4804-9368 GCA_964409055.1 uncultured Chitinophaga sp.
TTCAGTTCTTTGCGGAACCAGTCAAGAAGCGGAATCTCAAAACCATGCTTGGGACGGTTATACAGTTCTGCCGGTAAATATTTCCGAAAAGTATCCTGCACAATTTTCTTCTTCATTCCTTTATCAATCTTATAGGAAGTAGGTAAAGAAAAAGCAAAATCCACTACCGTATGATCCAAAAAAGGACTTCTTACTTCCAGGCTGTTGGCCATACTCATCCGGTCCACTTTCACCAGCATATCACTCAGCAGCACCAGGCCCATATCCGTCGCCAAAAAATCTTCCATAGCCTCCCCGCCCTTCAGCCTGTATAGAATTTCGTTCTTCCTGTTGAGAATGTCACCCTGAGCCTGTCTAAGGGTGAGTTCATCCCATTCTATCATTTGGCTTGAGGAACTCTCAGTCATAAACCCTGCCCAACGCCAGTAACGCTCCTTCACATCCAGTTTGGCTCCCTCCGCAAAACGATTCAGTTGCCGGAACAGGTTGGTCAGTTTGTTATTCCTCGACTGCGGCAATAATTTCCAAACAGGCCCTCCTGCTTTAACCACACTGTTCAGCAACGAACGTTGTCGCATCCGCCATTCCGCCGCATGTTTATTATAACCGGCAAACACTTCATCACCGCCATCACCGGATAAGGCTACCGTAACGGCGCTTCGGGTATGTTTGCTCAGTATATAAACCGGGATGGCAGAAGAATCAGCAAAAGGTTCATCAATACTGTTCATCACCGCATCAATATGCGCTAAAAAATCATTGTTCGTAAGAGAAAATACTGTGTGCCTTGTATTATACTTTTTGGCAACCAACTGTGCATACTTTGTCTCATCAAAAAAGGGGTGGTCTTTATACCCAATAGAAAAAGTATTTAGTTGCTGTGTGTACCGGCTGGCCAGTGCCACCACTACAGAAGAATCAATACCACCGCTTAAAAAAGCGCCTAAGGGTACATCACTAATCATTCTTCCCTGCACCGATTCATCCATTAATTGCGCTAATTGGTTACAGGCCGTCTCATAAGTTATTGTGCTGTCAGTACGCTGCCAGTTCAGTTCATAATAAGGATGTTCTTCCGCTTTACCGGCCTTTATTTTCATATAATGACCCGGACGCAGCTTCTTTATAGCTTTAAAGATAGAATACGGCTCGGGTATATAATTCAGTTGCAGGTAGTGCTGCAGCGATGCCATATCCAGCTGCTGCGGTATGCCATAATCCTGTAACGCTTTTAATTCCGATGCAAAAGCAAGAAACGAATCAGGAGAAAAATGATAGTAAACAGGTTTCTTACCATACCGGTCCCTCGCAAGAAATAACTCCTGCTCCTGTATATCATAAATCGCAAGGGCAAAAAAACCACCAAGCAACGGCAGGCATTTTTCTTTCAGTTGTATATACAGGTGCAGCAGCACCTCAGTATCCGACTGCGACTGCCAGTTCTGTTTACCAGGGAAATATTGCTGTTTTAATTGTTGGTAGTTAAAAATTTCACCGTTAAAGATCAGCACATATCTTCCCGTAGGGTCTTTCATCGGCTGGGCGCCATTGCTGGAGGTATCAATAATGCTCAGCCGCCGATGGCCCAATGCACATACATCATCCATAAAGTAATTACCCCCATCCGGCCCGCGGTGAAACAGCGTATCGGAAGAAACCTTTACTTTTGAAAGCCGGTCTTTTCCGGCTGATGAAAAACTGATAATTCCTGTGATACCACACATACTTCTTATTTTCTAATTGTTGATCCCTGATGCAATATATCGAACAGTATAGCTGGATTTCATTGGTTGACTTCCTGTTACTCCCATTTTATCTTGCCATATTTTACAAGATAGCGTACAGTTTCAGGGATAAATATTACAAAAAGGGACATCCCTGGCGAAACTATTTTATCCCGGCCCTCTCCTACAAAATTATTGGCGCCATATTTATTTCCTTTATTTATGTCTATTACTATGAAGGGGGCGACACAACAAATATTTATGATAATGCTTACTATATCAATAAAATTTTCAGCGAATCGCCCAGAACATGGCTGGAACTGATAACAAGAACCATTTCAAGGAATGACCCTGTTTTTTTTAATTATGCTGACGGTATTTACTTTTATAAAGACCCGGCAACTTTTAATGTATGTATTCTCACTTCCTTTGTCAATGTACTGACATTAAAAAGTTTTCTGATTTCTGCGATATTCTTCGCCTTTATTTCCTTTTGGGGAGTATGGGCCTTGTTCCGGGCCTTTGCCACTCTTTATCCCAGCTTGACAAAACCAATGGCCTATGCGGCGCTCTTCATTCCCAGTACCATCGTTTGGGGATCAGGAATTTTTAAAGATACCGTCTGCCTGTTTGCATTAGGTTGGTTATTCAACAGCACTGTTCAGATGGTCGTTCTAAAAAAATTCGGTCCCAAAGTGATACTTATTGCAGTGCTTAGCTTTTTGCTGCTGGTTAAGATCAAGCTGTATATTGTGATGAGCTTTCTGCCTGCCCTTTTATTGTGGGTATTCTTCTACTATTCCCGCAGCATTCGAAACAGCTATGCCAGGCAACTGGTAAAATTTGTAGTAATTGCAATTGTCGCCGTTTCAGCCATTGCAGGGCTTAGCTATTTCTCCAGCCAGTTGGGTAAATATTCGTTGGATAATGTCGTTAAAACATCAGCCGTAACCCGTGACTATATCAATTGGGTTTCAACAGAAGAAGGGGGATCAGCTTATAGTTTAGGCGAAGTGGGAGAAGGCTTTGGCGGTATGATTGCCAAATTTCCGGCAGCTGTCAACGTCACCCTTTTCAGGCCCTATCCCTGGGAAGCCAAAAAACCAATTGTCGCATTATCAGCCCTCGAAGCGTTGCTTTTTTTATTCCTGACTTTAAAAATATTGTTTGAAGTGGGATTAAAAAAGATATGGGCTACTATTTCCAGGGATCCGACAATACAGTTCTCTCTTGTATTCACCCTCATTTTTGCCTTTGCTGTTGGCATCTCCTCTTACAATTTTGGCACCCTGACCCGTTATAAGATTCCCTGCATGCCATTCTATGCCGCCGCAATGATAGTGATCTATTACGATAATAAGGTTGGGAAAAAGAAGTTACTGCCTTTTTTATGAGGTACTAATCCTGGTTACGGGTTGTGGAAATACAACAAAACCAAAATTGTATTTAGTATTTTAATCTGATGATTCCCTTTACGCTTTATTCTTTTGTAAAGCTTTATCATGCCATAGAAAGGAAATATTCTGTATTGGTTAATAAAATTTCTAAGCTTTAAAAACCTGCCAATTTGCATAGTGGATTGAACAAATACGTCTGTCACCGGCATTGGATGTACACAAAGCAATCGCTTAATGGCACAGGCCTTTTTATAATCTCCCCAACAATCCGGGGTAATCCTTATCGGTGTATTAAATAATAGCATTTTTTCTGCAGCATCCTTTGTTACAATAAAAGCTGCTCCACCACCAACTGCTTCTGGGTTTTCAACTCCATAAAGCCCATAACTGTCATTAAGAATTTTGACTGTCTTTAACTCAAGGGTTCTTTTCGGCAGATAATTCAACAAGATCACATCTCCTGGCTGAACTAAAGCTCCAATCTGGATTAATAGTTGTTTAAATCCATTCGCAAATTTGATATCATCTTCAAGATATAGTGCATAGGGATGATTATTACAAATGATATCCCTGTAAACGTTTTGATTTGTTAGTGTGCAGCCGATAATACCCTTGTTCAACCAGTGATCTTTGTTCTTATACCGGCTTATAGTTTCAATATCACATTTTTCGGCTATTTCAGTATCCTTCAATTCGCTGCCCACTACGCATTCAAAAAATGAATACTCCAGGTTCTCTTTGGCACATTCCCTTTGCATATGCCTTCTTCTCTCTGTACTACTCTTCAAATTTGTGATATAAATCTTCATTGCAACTGATTTCCCCCTATTACCTGGAGACAGGTCTGGCAGGAACCCCGACAACTGTTGTATTATCCGGGACATCATCCACAACAACTGAGCCGGCCCCAATAATACTGTTTGCACCCACTTTAATCTTGGGAAGCAAAACTGCAGCGGTACCTATAAAAACATTATCCCCGATTGTACATGATCCCGAAATCCTGACCCCGGGACCAATTTCACAAAAATCACCAACAATAGTATCATGAGTTATGATAGTATTTAAGTTAAGTAAACAACCATTGCCAATGCGTACAGTGCTTTCTATGACAGATAATGACAGAATAGTCGCCCCTTTTCCAATAGAAACCTGGTACGGGCCGATAATTGAATTCCGGGAAATCGCTGTATAAGGCTCCCCGCCAAACCCGGTAAACAAATCATAAAATTCTTTTCTGAGGGCCGGTTTTCCAACACCTAAAACAAACCTCCTGTCACCCGAAGTCAAAAAATAATCATTTACCTCATCAGCCGAATGCAATATTTTATAATGATCCAGGAATCGTTCATTATGCCTGTTTATATCATCATAAAAAACAAGCCCGTTAGTAAGGCCAAGATCAAATAACAGGTCATGAACCTGGGTGGCAAAACCACCGGC
>CAYPBW010000119.1:0-9340 GCA_964409055.1 uncultured Chitinophaga sp.
ATACTATTTTTCAGTTAACCGGGTGAAAGGGGCTAAAATATATTTCTGGATCCCGTAACCCTTTGTTTTACCCACCAAATCCCTGTTGGGCGGGGCAAAGGTACTGGTTAGGAGGTACCGTGCCAAGCCCATGTAATAAAATTTCATGAAAACAAAATTCATGACTGAATGAGCTGCCAGGGCCTTTTTTTACCGGTTCTTTTTTATAGTAACTGGCTTGCAATCAGGGAGTAAAAAGGGGTATTATGACTAACTTTATGATAGTTTACCTTATACCAGGGCATCTGGCTCCAACTAAGCAAAACTTCTTTAATAAAATGGGAAAAATGAAAAGGATAGTCACAGTTATGTTGCTTGCCATTTCTTTAAATGGTTGCGAGGTTTTGACCAATCTGCCAACAGGCACCGGCGGTGGTGTTACGGAAATGGAAGCAGCTGATGGTATAAAAGAAGCATTAGGCCAGGGCCTGGTGAAAGCAGTGTTGCAACTCAATAAAGAAGATGGTTTCTTTAAAGATGCTTTGTACAAAGTATTGTTACCACCGGATGCAAAGAAGATCGAGAACACCCTGCGTGACCTTGGTATGGGTAAAATGGTGGATAAAGCCATACTGCAAATTAACCGGGCGGCAGAAGATGCGGCAGGCTATGCCAGACCAATTTTTGTGGATGCTATCAAGAGTATGACGATTGCTGATGCCATCGGCCTGGTAAAAAATGGTGATACCAGTGCCACACATTTTTTCCGGGTGAAGACTACGGATAAACTAATTGCTGCCTTTTCGCCAGTCGTCAAAAGTTCATTGGATAAACTGGATGCCACGAAGTATTATGCAGATGTAGTGAATACGTATAATAATTTCCCTACCACATTTAAAAAAATAAATCCCGATTTGCCCGGCCATGTTACAGGCAAAGCAGTAGATGCCCTGTTCGACCTTGTTGGTAAGGAAGAGAGGAATATCCGTCAAAATATTGCGGCCCGCACTTCAGATCTGCTCCGAAAAGTGTTTGGTACAAAATGGTAAAGACCCGGGCGCAACGAATTGCTTAAAATATCGTCAAAATAAAGCGGTAAGGTTTTTGTATGAACTTAACCGCTTTATTTTACATTTAAAAGGTATCATACTTATGAAAACGCTATTTAAAGTACTGTTCTTTGCTGTTATTATCATTCCTTCCTTGTCATCTGCACAGATCAAATTACCTGGTATCTTAAGCAATAAATCATCAGGCATTACGGAAAATGAGGCGGGTCAGGGAATTAAAGAGGCCTTGCTGCAAGGGGTGACAAATGCTGTACTTAATTTGAATAAAACTGATGGCTTTTTCGGTAGTGAGATATACAAGATGTTGCTGCCGCCCGATGCGGTGAAGGTGGAAAAGACCTTGCGTAACCTGGGAATGGGTAACCAGGTAGATAAAGCCATCCTTGCTATCAATCGTGGTGCTGAAGATGCGGTGGCTTATGCCAAACCCATTTTCATAGATGCCATTAAGGAAATGACATTGAAAGATGCGTTGAATATTGTAAAAGGTCCCAAAGATGCGGCCACCAGTTATTTCAGGGATAAGACAAAACAAAAGCTGGTCACAGCATTCACTCCCTCAGTTAAGTCTTCTTTGGATAAAACAGAAGCCACCAAGTACTACACAGATATTATCACTACCTACAACAAACTTCCAACGACTTTCAAAAAAGCTGATCCTGATCTTACTTCTTATGTTGTGGGTAAGGCGGTGGATGCCTTATTTGACCAGGTAGCAAAAGAGGAGGCTAATATCCGGGCCAACCCCCTGGCAAGAACATCAGATATTTTGAAGAAGGTGTTTGGCAGTAACTGATCAATCCGGGAAAATACTCCAGAATAATAGAACAATTCGTCTCCGCGGATCGTCAATGCTGTAATTGGTAATCTTTGGATCAGGAAATTGCTCCCCTTTTCCCTCATAGATATAGAAAATATTCTTCGTGTAAAGGCCATTGTCGGAACGGGTCTCGGCATATTTTGTAAAAAGTTTCTTTACTTCTTCTGCCCTGGCACGGGATAATTCTTTATTAAGCTCTTTGGCGTCTGGATTTGCATTGGAAAGGGCCAGCCTTGCTTTTAAGTTATTGTAAAGCGAAGAACCTTCATTAATTGTTGTTGCATCTGCATAACCCTTGATACTGATGACCAGTGAAAGAGTGAAGTCCTGGTATTTTGAAGCAAACTTGTCAATTTCTTTTGCTGCAGGTTCAAACAGTTTACCAATGTTGGCAATCACCGAAGGAGAAACCTTGTAGCTGCCGGGTTCAAACAGCACATCCTGGTCAAGCTTTACTACCATATTGGTTTTTATCAGGTCTTCGAGAAACAAAATTTTTTTGTTGATCAGTTGAGAAGCAAGCTTAGTAGAGGCTATCGCTTTCATGATCTGGTTCAGGTCATCTTTGTTCACCAGGTTGCCGTTGATCAGGACCTTGTTTTTGTCAATCAGGGTATCAATTTCTGAATTTGTTTTATTGATGAATTTCCGGATTTGAAAGTCTACTGTATCAGCCAGCTCATTCTGTTGCTGTTTTTTGGCCCTTTGCTGATCCAGTGATACCAGTTTTGACTCATAACTGTTTAGTGTCTCGTTTTCTTTACTTAAATCAGTTTTGGCTGCCACAAATTTTTTCTGTGAGACACATGAAAACAGGAATAATGTTATTCCCGGGATAAGGAGCAGTCGGGATGTTCTTATGGTTTGCATAAAAGAACATTTTAATGGTGAGCTTCTAAAGTTAGAAAAGTCCGGGCAGTAAAACAATACATCAGGCGCCTGCTAACAGGACCTGCCAGGCCGCCACGGTATTTCCCTCTTTCAGCAACTTTTGAGCGTAGATATGCAGTTCCTTTTCCATTTCATCCGGGTTAATGCTGTAGTATTGGATGATTTGTTTAAGATGCGGGTCGTCAAAAGAAGGATTTATCACCGGCATCTCATGTACATTACCCAGCTGGCCCAGGTCATTGCCGGTAAGAATATTACTTTGACGGACATGTTCAGGTAATGCATCAACACCTATACCCAACTGCGTATTAGGTTTGGGTACTTTGAATAAACTGTTTTCATTCACCACGCAGTACCAGTCGCCGCCAAGCCTTGCTACATGATGGATTTTTCGCTGGTCAATCTTCTTGTTTTCATCCAGTAGTTCGTCGGCTAAATGAATGCGCAGCACTTCACAGATCACCAGGTTGCCGGCACCACCCTCAGTGCCCAATGGTTTTACTTCCAGCACCCTGCATTCCATCTTAGCCTTGCTCTCTTTCACCATGGGTGGTTGTACCAGGGTAGCAGGCTCTTCTGTAAATCCGGCTTTGGTGAATTCATTTACTTCTTTGGGGAATTCGCAGCTGGCCAGTGATTGTTGCTGTACCATATCATAGGTTACGATATTGATAACCACTTCCGGAACTTCCAGTACATTCTCCAGGGTATGTTTTGTAGTATTGTCTCTAACCCTTCTTGACGGAGAAAAAACAACAATTGGCGGATTGGATGAGAAAAGATTGAAAAAACTGAATGGGCTCAGGTTTACATTTCCATTTTTATCTATTGTAGAAGCAAAGCAAATAGGACGGGGAGCCACTAAATGTTGCAGGTAGTATTGTTTTTCGGAAGGTTTTATTTCTTTCAGGTCAATAATCATTCTATAAGATTTTTTCTTCAACCAAAATAGTTTCGATTTTCTTTGTCAGTAAGCTCACATCATGCGGAATATTGAACAAAAGACAGATCACAATTTTCTTTTCAGGCACCAATTCAAAATCAGCCCGGAAGCCTCCCTGGCTGCCGGTATGACCGATACGTTTTAATCCGTTCACCGTTTTTGTAATGAACCAGCTGTAGCCATTGTTAGGCTCTTTCTTACTTTTCCATTGCTCAAATTTCTTTACTTCCATACTGTTGCCAATAATTCCGGCATCCAGGAAAGCTGGTTTTTGTAAAGCGAGGTAATAGCGGTATAAATCAGTTACTGAACACCAGATACCGCCATTGCCTGCAGCACAGAAAGTGGGTTCTTCGCCGTAATCCAGTTCTTTGAATTCCCCTTTTTCTTTTACATAAGCATGTGCTACGCCGGTTTCCGGATGAGCACCATCTGTGATATCGCTTTCAGTCATTTCTGCCGGGGCAAAAATTTCTTTGCGGACAAAATCCTGCCATTTATTACCTGTTACTTTTTCGATGATCAGGGCAAGACCGTTGAAAGCAGGATTACTGTATTGGTACCGGCTTCCGGGTTCAAAAACGAGGGTATCGGTTTTCAGTAGAGGGGCAAAATTTTGACTATCATCAGCTGTTAAATAAAAAACAGGGTTCTTGCTTACTTCCCTGTTGTCAGGCAAGCCACTTACATGGCTGAGCAGGTGCCTGATCTTTACTTTCGCTGCGATATCCTTGTTCTTAAAATCAGGAAAATATTGTAGCAGGTTATCATCCAGGCTTAGCTGCCGCCTTTGTTCGAGGATGAGGATAGCATTGCTGACAAATGTTTTGCTGACAGACCCGGTATTGAAGATAGTATGAGGGGTAATTGGCTCTTTGCTGTTGATATCAGCAATTCCGTATCCCTTGCTGAATATTATATTGTCGTCTTTGGCAACTAATACGGCGCCACCCGGTTCTCCTGCTTTTAGCAGAGAAGAAAACAATGAATCAATCCTTGCTGCAATTTTTTCCTGGCTCATCAGTTTGAATGAAAAAAGCAAAAACGACAGAGATATAATTACTCCTGTCTTTTTCATGATGATCAGCTATTTTTCTTTTGACGGAGAATGCTCCAATCGGTCTCTTCTGCCACGATCGTGTTGCTAAGTTTGCCCAATCCGTCAATTTCCATTTCTACCACATCACCGGCCTGCAGCCATTGTTCAGGGTAATTGGGGTCGTTGAGTTTGCCGGTACCATTCAATTCAAGAAAGCAGCCGGTTCCCACCGTGCCGCTGCCAATCACATCACCGGGATATAAATCAACGCCATAAGAGGCCCTTTCAATTATTTCAGCAAAGGTCCAGTCCATATCACCCAGATTGCCATCGCTTACTTGCTTATCATTTACCCGGCATTGCATCCGAAGGTTCCAGCTTTTACCGGTATGATTTTCTTTGGCCGGAATTTCGAAAGGCTGCAATTCGTCCAGTGTTACCAGCCAGGGGCCAATAACAGTAGAGAAATCTTTTCCCTTGGCGGGACCCAGGTTAAGCAACATTTCCTCCATCTGCAGCCTTCTTGCACTCATATCGTTCATGATCATCAGGCCTCCGATGTATTCATCTGCTTCTTCTGCTCTTATATTTCTGCCATGTTTGCAAATAACAATAGCAGCTTCCAGTTCAAAATCCAGTTTTTCAAAATGATCGGGCATGCAACGAATATCTCCCGGTCCCTGGATACTGTGATGATTGGTGAAATAGAAGATAGGGTACTGATCAAATTCCGGGATCATATCCACCTTCCGGTTACGCCTGGCAGCAGCTACATGCTGACGAAATGCATATCCGTCGCGGCAGGAATTGGGAAAAGGTACTGGTGCCAGCAGTTGAAGTTCGCTTACAGGAACACCCTTATTGCTTGAACGGGTACCTTCCCGCAGCATCAGTTCACCAGCCTGTGCAATGGGATAACTGTCTTCCCAATAATTCAAAAACATATTCATGCTGTTGGGCAGATCGGGGTGCAGCACATCCATGCCGTATACTATCCCGTTAATCAATACACCCAGTTGTTCATGTTCATCTTTCAGGTAGCTTACTAATTTCATCGGAGAATAATTAATGGCTGCTAAGTTAGCGAGGTTGGTTGTAAATTGTGGGAATGAAAAAATGGCTGTTCATTCTGCTTTTACCGGTTCTATCGTTTAATAAAAAAGAGGAACCCCCAAGCTGGATACGTATCAATCAACTGGGATATACACCCGATGGGGTGAAAGTGGCAGTGTGGTGCGGTAAGGAGGAAAAGGAATTGGTTAATTGGGAATTGGTATATGCGGATTCAAAGAAAATAGCGGCAAGGGGTAAGGCCGGAAAAGCTTTCGGTGTTTACGGGCCGTTTAAACAAACTTACCGGCTCAATTTCTCCTATTTCAAAAAACCGGGTCGTTATTATTTGCAGGCAGGCGGTGTAAAATCACCGGAATTTGAAATCGGTGATGATGTGTACAAAGGGGCCGCAGATTTTTGTCTCCGTTACATGCGGCAGCAGCGCACCGGTTTCAACCCTTTTTTAAAAGACAGTTGCCATACCCATGATGGGTATGTATTGTATGGTGAAAAAGCCGGCATCAAAGACAGCACCCGGATAGATGTGGTGGGCGGCTGGCATGATGCATCGGATTATTTGCAATATTCAACAACATCTGCCAATGCTACTTATCATCTGCTGATGGCTTACCGGGATTTTCCGCAGGTATTTGGAGATGAAAAGCAGGCCAACGGACTCGATGGCAAAAACGGTATGGCCGATGTGCTGGATGAAGCGAAATGGGGGCTGGACTGGTTGCTGAAAATGCATCCGAGGGATGACTGGATGTTTAACCAGATAGCAGATGACCGTGACCATATGGGTATGCGGATACCGGGACAGGATACCTTTTATGGCAGGGGCTATGAGCGACCGGTTTATTTTGTAAGTGGTGAACCGCAGCAGCGGGGAAAGTTCATGAATGCCACAACAGGTACGAGTTCTACAGCCGGGAAATTTGCCAGTGCGTTTGCATTGGGGAGCCAGGTTTTTTCAAATCATGATAATCCCTATGCAAAAAAATTGTTTGTAAAGGCTAAGACAGCATACCAGTTTGCATTTAAAAAAACCGGGGTTACTCAAACTGCATCTGTTAAATCACCCTATATCTATGCTGAAGAAAACTGGTTAGATGATATGGAACTTGCGGCAGCGGCAATCGGGCAAATGGAATGTGATACGAATAATAATGGCATTAATTGCGGCAACCAGTTTGATCATATTCTTTACTTTTCAAAACTTGAAGAGATCACTCCCTGGCTTGGCACCGATACAGCATCGCATTACCAATGGTATCCTTTTATCAATATTGGTCATTATGAACTGATAAGGCTGTACAGGAAATTGGGTGACTGGGCCATAAAAAGAAAAGATCCAAAACCCAGATACCGTGAAGTCATCGGTTATTACAAAGAAGGCATTCAGCGGGTATGGAACAAAGCAAAGCAAAATGCTTTCTACCGCGGTATTCCCTTTATCTGGTGCAGCAATAACCTTACTACAGCTTTCGCTATTCAATGTTATTGGTATAAACAGTTAACCGGTGATAAGCAATTTAATGAACTGGAACAAGCCAATTTCGACTGGCTGTTTGGCTGTAATCCATGGGGCACATCTATGGTATATGGGTTGCCATCCTGGGGTGATACGCCGGTTGATCCTCATTCAGCTTTCACTCACATTAAGAATTATCCAATCGATGGCGGATTAATTGACGGGCCCGTTTATACCAGCATATACAAAGGACTAATTGGCATTACCCTTTATCAGCCGGACGAATATGCAGCCTTTCAAAGTGACCTTGCCGTATATCATGACGATTATGGCGATTACAGCACCAATGAACCTACGATGGATGGTACCGCTTCCCTTATCTATTTACTGGCTGCGAAGGAGGCGGAAAGTAAGCCAAAAAAGTAATGGCCTCCGGGAAAGGAGGCTTCAGTTACAGCAGGGGCGCCATCATACGGGGCGACAACACAAAAAAACAAATTGCACTGGTCTTTACCGGCGATGAGTTTGCAGATGGCGGTGATTACATTGCCAAAACACTGGATGAACAGAAAGTAAAAGCATCTTTCTTTTTTACCGGGAGGTTTTATCGAAACGAAGCGTTCAGAAAAATAATCCAGCGTTTAAAAAAAGATCATCATTATCTCGGCGCTCATTCAGACCAGCATTTGTTGTATTGCGACTGGAACAACAGAGACAGTCTGCTGGTCACCAAAAAGCAATTCCGGTTTGACCTGGCAGATAACTACACCGAAATGATCCGGCACAATATTGATGTGCAGAAAGCAACGTTTTTTTTACCGCCTTATGAATGGTATAACGACAGCATTTCAGCATGGACAAAAGAATTACAGTTACAGTTGATCAATTATACTCCCGGCACCCGTAGCCATGCTGATTATACCACGCCGGCGGATAAGAATTATCGCAGCAGTGAAGAAATTTACCAGTCCATTCTTCAGTATGAGCAATCAAAACCAGCCGGGCTGAACGGGTTTATACTTTTGATGCATACCGGCACTGATCCCAAACGAAGCGATAAATTTTATAAATATTTGCCAAAGCTGATACAGTATTTAAAGACAAAAGGCTATCAGTTTCAGCGGGTTGATTCACTATTGAAAACTGATTAAAATCAGTTCAACAGCCTTTGCAGCACCCATCCTCCTTTCCTTATCTTTGCGCCATGCATTTTGAAAAAATTCATAATAAGGGCCAGGCCCGTTTATTCAAAAATGATTTCTTGGAGGCGCTGACAAAAGCCCATCCGCTGGTAATCTGGGGTATGTACATACCTATCCTCAGTTATATTATTTATCTCGCCGCTACGAAGTATAATTATTCCACCGGTACAATCCTGCTGGTATTTTTTGGAGGTATGATCTTTTGGTCATTCTTTGAATACCTGGCGCACCGGTTCATTTTTCATTGGGTTCCCAAAACGCCAACTGCAACGAAGATCGTTTATACACTGCACGGCAATCACCATCACTACCCGAGAGACAGGCAGCGATTGTTTATGCCGCCGGTACCAAGCCTGATCATTTCATCAACCTTGTTCGGGCTGATGTACCTCATCATGGGAAGTTATGCATTCATGTTCTTTCCGGGCTTTTTGCTGGGCTACCTGATGTATGGAACGATGCATTATGCCATTCATGCCTGGAATCCGCCTTTCAAATGGATGAAGGGCCTGTGGCGAAACCATCACCTGCATCACTATAAAGATGAGCACATGGGATATGGTGTAAGCTCTACGCTATGGGACCATGTATTCGGTACTATGTTTGACCTGAAGAAAGAAAAAGAAGACAAAGAGAAAGTGCAGGAGCTGATGTTTGAGAAAAAGAAATAGGTTCGGAATCTTCGCTATGTGAAATCCTATGTTTCTATTGTGCCTATGTGGTTCAGCTATTGCCAAATAGAATATAGCCTGTGTAGTTCCCTTATCTCAAATGATGTTTAATAAGATATTTTATTTTTTTATCTTCTCTTTCATTTTTGTTTCCTGTAATACCAGGCAGAAGCAAAAGGCAAAACCATCATTTCTTTC
>CAYPBW010000120.1:0-9335 GCA_964409055.1 uncultured Chitinophaga sp.
TTTGGGCTGCCACTTCATAATTCATCTCATCTTCTACTTCACTTCTGCTCATAATAAGATAGGGGAATGGCACGGCAAAAATGGCCAGCTGATGAAAGGCCAGCCTGATCTCTGCTTCCAATATTTCATCTAAAAGTGTTTCAGCTTCCTGGTAACTCAGGTTCATTTTCCAGTTAGCTGCTGCAATTTGTTTTCTCATAATTAATGACTATCGCTTAAAGGCTTTTTTAAAATGATCATAACGTTTCTTGTATCGCCATAGTTCCGGTTGATGTCCGTGCTGCCAATTACTTCCCAGCCTTGCCTTCCCAGTTCATTGAGTTTATCACTTAAAGCCTGAAAATTAACCACTCCCCCTCCACTAAAAAATCCGCCTGCAGCAGATACTTCCAGTACTTTGTATTCAAACTTTTGCATGACGCATAGATTAAAATTTGTCAAATATATACTTCAAAATGCTTTTCTCCTCTTCAGTAACTGTTTTATCTTTTAATTTCTTCCAATCTGCAATATCCAATAATGCCTTGTCAAATTCATACCGCTTTACTCCCTCACTACCCCACGAAAAACCGGGAATATATTTTGGCGTAAGGCCGGAGCCAAAAACATTGCAGCTGACACCTATCACTGTCCCGGTATTAATCGACGTATTTACTGCTGTACGGGAATAATCGCCCATGATTACACCGCATTTCATACCGGCATTCATTTCTCCTTTGGGTGTCCATATTTTTACATCGCTGGCATTATTCTTCAGGTTGCTATTAGTTGTTCCGGCTCCCATATTGCACCACTCTCCAATTACCGAGTCTCCCAGGTAGCCATCATGTGCTTTATTACTATAACCAAACAGTACCGAATTTTTAATCTCACCCCCAACAACACAACCCGGGCCCAACGTAGTAGCGCCATACACTTTGCTTCCCATTTTCAGGCATGATTTTTCTCCCATTGCAAAAGGGCCTCTTATAAGACAACCCTCCATAATTTCGGCATTCTTACCGATGTAAACAGGACCCTCAGACGCATTAATAACTGAAAACTCAACTTTTGCCCCTTTCTCAACAAAAACCTGTGAGGGCCTGATCACTTTGTTAGTTTTTGACAAGGGTTGTGATTTCCTTTTTTCGGTCAGTAAAGTAAAATCCTGCTTGATGGCCCAGTCGTTCAATTGAAATATATCCCATGGGTATTGGATTGTTTTGACTGATTCTTTAAATGTAACTGCTTGTCCGACTTTTATTTTATACTTGTCTGCAATATCCTGTTTAGTGATGCGAAAAGCAACGCTGCTGCCACCCGGCGTAGCTATAAACTCGCCATCTTTTAATTTTGAAATAGCCTTGACCAGTTTAGGAGTTGGTAACACATTTCCATGTATCATCAGGCAAACATCGTCACCTACGGCTTCATCAATGTTTACCGACCGGCCAAGATCTTTATAATCATCTTCTTTCTTGTCAAACGACGGGAGGCCCATCATCATCTCCCACTTCTCCCTGATGGTCAAAATTCCAACCCTGATATCCTGGAGTTGCCGGGTCAGCGTGAAGGGATAGAGATTTTCGGGCTGACAGAATTCCTCCGTAAAAATGATCTTATTCATAACTAAGTGATTACATAAAATTAAGCAAAGATGTTCAGCCCTGTCATAAGGCCTATAAACAAACAAGATAGATAAAGAATATCAGTCCGGTGAATGACCGGAATCAGCAGGCGGGCTGATAAATACTCACAAAATCTTAGTATTTAAAGGTAACTACCTAATACAAGTCGAAGTTATTTAATGACCAGTAGTCAGACAACTACTTATCAAAAGCAAAAGGTTCTATTTTTTACGCCTGTTTGCAGTAGTTACTTTGTACTCAGAAAGACACAATAATATTTCCCCGCAGGGGCCTATGAGAAACAAGAACACCTAATATCCTGTTTAGGATCCAATACCCTCTGAATAATTCCGCACCTGTCCTTAAGTTTATTCCGTACCCATTGAAAAATTAGAATCAATCCGTACCCCCATGAAAAACTTTTATTAAAAGCTATCATATGGAATACGTAATGGTAAAAAAGGAGTACAAAATGTTTCAGCAAAAACAAACACTTCAACAGCTGGTAGACAGTGTTATCAGCCAAATAACTCCTGAAACTGAAGCTGGCAATTCCCGGATAATTAATGAAGTCAATCCCCTGTTAATTATAAAGACTGATCCGGGAGTAGTGAAATCCGTAATAAGAGATCTAATTAACTCATTGATAGAAAATAGCCTGAAGCGGCATATTCGTATTTCCGCCAAAGAATATGGTAATATACTATTGGTACATGTTAAGGATTATAATAATGAAAGTTCAGCAGCTTCAGATATACTGCCATTTTCTGTTATTGACAAGGCTAAGTCTATCAGTGGCTATGTTGGAATAACCAGGCATTTTGACAACACTACAGTTGTCGCATTTAGTTTTCCTAATCTGCCATTGGCTGCATAACATAGTGAACCCGGCTGAAAGCAAAGCCCATTGTTATTTACAATCTCCCCCTGAACTGATTAATCACATCAAAACAAATCAGTATTTTGGGCTTACAAATTTCAAAGAATGAAAAAATTGTCAGCCCTTTTTCTTTTTTCAGGCATCCTAACGATAAGTTTTGCGCAGCCTGCTATAAAAACAGGAGCAGAGCAAACGGAAAAATACCTGCCACTCATTAAAGGAAAACGAGTGGCTATCATGGCCAATCAAACCAGTATCATTGGTAGTTCACATTTGGTAGACAGCCTGGCGAAACTGGGGGTAACCATTGTAAAGGTATTTGGACCTGAACATGGTTTTCGTGGCAATGCCAGCGCCGGTATTCATGTAGCTGATGAAACAGATCCGGCTACTGGTATACCTGTTATCTCACTTTATGGCAAAAAGAATAAACCCAGTAAAGAAGATTTGGCAGATGTGGACATACTTATTTATGATCTACAGGATGTGGGGGTCCGATTTTATACCAATATCAACGCATTAGCCCGCCTTATGGAAGCCTGTGCAGAAAATGGAAAGGAAATGTTGTTGCTGGACAGGCCTAATCCAAATGGATACCTTGTTGACGGCCCTGTTTTAGATATGAAGTATAAATCCGGGATTGGCATGTTCCCAATTCCTATGGCACACGGACTGACCGTAGGCGAATTTGCAATAATGGCAAATGGAGAGGATTGGTTAAAAGATAAGCTTAAATGCCAAATCACAATTATTCCGGTGTCAAACTATAACCACGACATGCCCTATACCCTGCCGGTAAAACCTTCCCCCAATCTGAATACACAGCAGGCCATTTTGCTTTACCCGTCTACCTGTATGTTTGAAGGTGTTTACCTGAATCATGGCAGGGGCACCTATTTCCCTTTTACAGTTATTGGCAGTCCCGAGCTAAAGGGTCTTTATTCATTTTCTTACACCCCAACAGGAATAAAGGGTATGGCAGAAACTCCTCTTTTTATGGACCAGGTTTGTTATGGTATTGATCTTCGAAACTATGATGTTAACCAACTCCGTAAAACCAGGCAGATCAACCTGCAATGGATAATGGATTTATACAAGGCCCACCCTTATAAAGAAAAATTTTTTGACTCAAAGCTGAGTAACCAGATGGGAACCATTGAGAAATTGATTGGCTCAGGCGAATTTCGTCATCAGATTATTGACGGAAAATCCGAAAAGGAAATAAGAGCCAGTTGGGAGCCAGGTTTAAGCCAGTATAAAGAAATGCGTAAAAAGTACTTGCTGTACCCTTAATACAGCAAGTACCGATATATTTTACTTATTCTGTTCTTCAATCCATTTGCGAAGCGTTTCTGCATATCGTTTAGCATCTGCATTTTCACTGTCAAGTTCAAGATATTTTTCAAACCACATGAGCGACTGAACATAATCTTTACGGATATTAGCTTCATACCCGCCCAGGTAACCATATGCCTTAAGCAGCATTTTCTTATTCTTCTCTTTATCCTTCTCCCCTATTTCTATGACTTTTACATAATGAGGAACCGCTGAACCCTCTGTCAATGCTGTATCGATGGCGGCATTAGCCTGTGCCCTCCAATAGTAGCCAAATATATCCTCAGGGTATCTTTCGGTGTATAAAGTAAATACACTATCCGACTGGAGGTACTCGGCAGCTGTATAGTGAGCCAGACCCCAGTTGAACAGATCAATATTATTGGTCTTCTCCTTCCATTGATATAGTTTACCTAACCAATGGGCCTGTTTTGATGCCATATCTGCTTTCCTGGCAAGTTTAACAATGGCAGTAGCATATTTTATTTTATTAGCAGCAAGAGTATCCATTTCGGCTGCAATGGAATAATACTCAATAGCGCCTTTCTCTGCACCAGGCTGAGCTTCTGTGAGAATGGCCCTGAGTTCAAAATCAGCAGCAATAAGTTTGGCCGGCTGCTCCTTTGAAAAGTAGGTACTTGCATATTCAAGGGCCTTTAGTGTGTCATTACTTTTCATTGCAGAATAAGCCATCAACTTATACAACCGGGGTTGTGCCTTTTCTTTTTCTGTATTGATAAGTTTTAATGCCTCAGCAATTGCCCTTTCGTAATCCCCGGTCAGGTAATACATATCCGTCATCCGGTAATCATGCTGAATATTGTGGTCACTATTGGCAATAAATTTCTCCAGGAATTTACGGGCAATCCTTACATCAATGTTATAATAGTGATCATAAAGAGCTTCCAGCACCGGGGCATAATTTGAGTCAACTTCATACGCCTTCATGAAATGTTCAAGGTATACTTCGGGGTTTTTCTGAGCTGTAAATATTTTGCCAAGCAGATAATGTGCCTTTACATTATTTTTATCCTTTTTCAAGGCCTGCTGGTATGACAGGTAGGCTTTACTGGCATCAGAAAGTTTACGGTATGCAAGGCCTTCTAGTATGTAAACTGCAGGATTGTCTTCATCTTTATCTGCTGCCATCTTTAGCCATTCCAACGCAAGTGCTGCATCACCTTTTGGCTCTGTAATATTCACTTCAGCCATAGCCATTAGCAATGAAGGATTCTTCCGGTTCTTTTTACTTTCCAGAATGGAATTAAAAATTGCATCTGCTTCAGCTTTATCACCTTTCTGCAATAAGTACCTTGCATAGGTAATCCTGTCAAGCGGATCAGCATCCGGGCTATCACTCAACTTATATTTTGATATAAAATCCTTTACCTCATCTATTTTATCCTGTTCAATATAGGTTTTAACCAAAAGGTAACTGATATCCGGCACCACCCCGTCTGTATTGATCTTTTTTTCCAAAATGGCTTCAGCACTTTCATATCGTTCATTGTCCAGCAATTGTTCTATCTCCGCTGCATCTTGTGCCACCGCTACAACGGAGAACAAAAAAGTGAGAACAAGGGTTCCTGTTAATTTTTTCATCATCATATTCTTGTTTTTTAAATTTAATTGGTCGTTCCGGCTACAGTCAGAACCGGAATATTGGATTCTTTATATACATATTTCTTTAATAGACGGTTAAGCCAACCGGCCGGCTGCGTTTCTTTGCCGCTGTTAACAACAATAAGATCAGCTTTAACATTCTTTGCAACAGCCAGCATATCTTCTATGCTACTACTGCCGGCATTAATGCTGCAATGAATATTCACTTGCGTATAATCCCTTAATAACTGGTATGCCCTTGTCACACACCATTTGCTCTGCTTCTCTTCTTTCTTATTTTTTCCGGAACTGCCCATCAGGTGTACAAAGCCATTATTTTGCCGTGCCAAATAAGTTGCCATTGTTAATTTGCGGATCGGTAATGTATCACCCACTGGTACTACAATATTCTGCAAGTGGTGAATATTAAACCGACGGGTAACAGTAAGAACGGGACATTGCGTTTGCTGTATGAGTTTATTGATGTTTATTTTTTGAATCAGTGCACCAAAGAATCGTTTTGGATGCTTGGGTATTAATACCAGGTCTGTATGTTCAGAAATGATTGTCTTCTTCAACATCGTTTGCCAGTCACCGAGTTCCTGCGAAATTGTCATCAGCAATCCGTCATTTAGCCTCTTGGCATAAATTTCTCTTAATTGCTGAAGCTTTCCGGCAGCAGTCTTAGCATGTGATTCGTAAACATTTGTGGAAAAGAAACCTTCATAAAGAAATGGCATGATTGTAAGAGGTGTTTGTACATGCAACACATGAACATCGCAATGAAATTCATTGGCTACCTGCACAGCTTTTTGCATCGCCATTGCCGTGTTCCGGTTAAAATTTACCGGTACCAGTATTTTTGTAAATAGCTTTTTCACACTGTTGATTAATTTAATCTCAAAATAGCTTCGGTACCTAAAACAGGAATTAGGCTAAGATTAGAATTAAATTAAAATGCTATTTCCGGAGCGTTGGAAGCTGTATAATCAGAATTGTTCCTTGCTCTGCTGTAGAGCTGACGGATAATATTCCCTTATGAAGGCTTATTATTCGCCTGGTAAGTGTAAGGCCAAGCCCAGTCCCTTGCTTCCCCCGTGCATTACTGCCCCTGTAAAAGGGCTCAAATAGTTTGCCTATTTCTTCGTTAGTCAGCATATCGCTGTTATTCTTGAAGGTTATCCTTACTTCTTGTTGTTGAAATGACAAATACACTTTAACGGATGCATCCGGAGAGTATTTGCAGCCATTCTCCAGCAGGTTTTTAAAGGCGCTATACAATAAATGATAGTTTCCAAAAACAAGACATTCACTTTCATCCTCCGGCAATTCATCAAAAAATAGCTCGGCTCTATAACCTTTATTCTGCCGGAGCAAATCTGAATGGGCTTTTATAAGCACTTCATCAATCCGTACTCTATCTAAGGTGATGCCGCCATCTGTACCCGCTTTAGCAATTTCCAGCAGGTTGTGGGTCAGTTGGTGCAACTCCCTCACATCATCCAGCACTGATTGCAGTACATGCCGGTATTCTTCCGGGGAACGATCTTGTAACAGCGATACCTCAATCTGGCTGGAAACCGAAGTGAGCGGCGTTGATAACTCATGAGAAGCGTTGGATATAAACCTGCGTTGAATAGCAAACGACTCTTCCAGGCGGTTCAACAGATCATTGAAAGTAGCATTCAGTTGACTCAACTCATCTTTTTTGTTTCCTGCGAACAGGCGATGTGAAAGATTTTGAGAGGTAATAAGCTCTACATCCCGTATGGTTTCTTTTATCGGCTTTATGATACTCTTGGAGAAAAGATAACCTGCAGCCAACGCAATAATGACTGCTGCCGGGAAAAAGAGCAGAAAAATATTCTTTAAACTCCTGATATAATCCTTACCCGCAAGATTATCAGCAGCTACCAGCACAGTCAGGTTCATAACCGGATCTTTGTGATAATACAGGCATACATCTTTTCCATTCACTGAATAAAAAATTTCACCGCTTTCAGCAGCATCAGCGAATCTTGCAGAATCAGGGCTTAATCTTTGTGTTCCTTCGTCGTGGTACTCATAAAGAATATTCCGGCTATCATCATATATGTTAATGTTCTTATTGAACAAAGCAGGAGGTGCATTGGCATCAAGCGATTTGAGCAGGTTAGTAGTATCTGATCTGAAAAAAGTATAAAGTTGCGCAGTACGGGCCGCCCTTGTTTTTAATCGCTGCCGGTAATCATTCTGCAGCGTTTGGCGGCTGATGGTATAAATCAAAAAAGCAATGATCAATACAATAGCAGAAACTATTGCGGCGAACAACAGGTTGATTTTATATACAAGCTTCATCAGCCTTTATCTTTTAAAACATAGCCCATTCCTACTTGTGTATGTATAAGCGGCTGATCAAATCCCTTGTCAATTTTTTTGCGCAAATAGTTCACATACACATCTATCACATTAGTACGGGTATCAAAATCTATATCCCATACCTGGAGAGCAATATCTGCCCGGGACACCACCCTGTTCTTATTTCTCAGGAAATACTCCAGTAACTGGAATTCTTTTGCTGTCAGCTGTATTGCTTTGCCATCTCTGGTCACCTGTTTACTGTCAAGATTCATCACCAAATCGTCTGCCTGCAAAAGAGTACCTGTGGCAACCGTTGTGTGTGTACGTTTTAATAAAGCCCGGATACGAACCAAAAGTTCACGAAAGTCGAATGGCTTTACTATATAATCATCGGCTCCGGCATCAAAACCTTCAATTTTATCTTCCAAAGCACTCATTGCAGTAAGCATCACAACAGGAACGGAGGCATTTGCTGCCCTTATTGCCTGGCACAGTTCGTAGCCATTAATACCAGGAAGATTAATATCTGCAATTACCAGCTGAAACGGGGTATTTCGAAACAACTTCAACGCTATTGCACCATCATAGGCAACTTGTGCAGTAAACCCGTTTTCTTCAAGTCCCTGGCATAATGCATCTGCAATTTTTTTTTCATCCTCCGCTATCAAAATATGTATCCCCGTCATTGGCTTAGTTGAAGTATAAAATTAAGGCCTAAAATTATATACGCAGTTGTTTGTCTCCTTCTTTGAATGAAACATGATACAGATCTGTTCTGCGGTCAGCCCATGTCTGAACACTTCCAAACTCCCGGTTACGTTTCAGCAGGTTAATATCCAATTCCTGTACGATAGCTGTTTCTGCATTGGCCGGTGCCTCGGCAGCCAACCCTTCACGGTGAAATTCAATATCACTTGGAGTAAGAATAGCAGATTGAGCATAATGAATGTCCAGATTTTCAACCCTCGGCAGGTTGCCAACAGCGCCGGTGATCACAACATAAACCTGGTTTTCAATTGCCCTTGCCTGCGCACAATATCTAACCCGCAAGTACGAACGGCGTACATCTGTATTAAAAGGAACAAAAATAATTCCGGCACCTTTACTGGCTGCCACCCTTGCCAGTTCCGGAAACTCAATATCGTAACAAATAGCAATGGCTACTTTGCCGCAATCTGTATTGAACACTTTCATTTCATCACCGGGTTTCACTCCCCACCATTTTTTTTCATGCGGTGTAATATGGATCTTAAATTGCCTTGCCCAGGTTCCATCCCTTTTAAAAAGATAGGAAACATTATAAAGGTCCCCATTCTCGATAATAAAATGTGAGCCTCCGATAATATTAACATTGTACCGGATAGCCAGTTTTGAAAACATGTCGATGTACCGTTCTGTAAACTGATCTAGTTGCCGGACCGATTCAGCAGGCGGCTTTTGTGGCAAAAAGGTAAGTAATTGCATAGTCAGCATTTCCGGAAAAACAACAAAATCTGAGCGATAATCTGAAGCTACATCCACAAAATATTCGCAGCTTTCTGCAAACTCCTCGAAGCTATTGATCATCCTTA
>CAYPBW010000121.1:0-9289 GCA_964409055.1 uncultured Chitinophaga sp.
AAAGAAAAAATTATACAGCCCATCGTCCTTTTAACTGGTAAGCACCTAAAACTACCAGGATACCGGCACTGAAATAAAGAATATGCAGCCAATGAATGGTTCCAATCATCATGACCTGTACCAATATCCAGGTAATAATAACAGTACCACCTGCTATGGCTGCGTTATAACGCTGCCTGTGACGCATCATATTGAGGAAAACAGCAACCAGGTTTACAGCGCCTACAACACAAGCCAACAAAATTCCCGGCACCAGGTAATTGCTGAATGGGCTGCCAGCCAGCAATTCCGGCTTAAGTTGTAAAATACTCCCGTCTGGCTGACTGATCATTAATATGCCAGAAACAGTAGCAGTTATTGCTATGAAACTGAGCAGTATAAATAAAAGGGTTTTCATAATAACCAAAGCTATTATGATTACCATCCAGTCCGAATGAGCCTCATCAGCAACATTTATGAGTACTGTCAGCGATGAATTTTTGATATTGGCGTATTTTCAATTTGCACTATGTCATTGGGAAGGCCTGATAGCTTTACTGCTTACACTATCCGTAACAGGGTTCAATTGGTTTACGGAGGAAGGGACTATTTCAACACCCTTTTGGAACTGATCAACAATGCAAAACAATGCATCCATCTTCAGTTTTATATTTATGAAAATGATGAAACCGGCTGGCTGATTACCCATGCACTTATTGAAGCTGCTCAAAGAAAAGTAGATGTATACCTGCAGGTTGATGGCTATGCTTCGCAGGGAATATCAAAAAAAATGGCAGCAGAATTAAAAGATGCAGGCGTTAAGTTAAAGTGGTTTGAACCCCTTTTCCGCAGTAAACATTTCTATTTTGGAAGAAGGTTGCACCATAAAGTAGTGGTAGCCGATGGTATTTACTCGTTGGTGGGCGGCGTAAATATATGTAACAGGTATAATGACATGCCGGGTGAACCTGCCTGGCTGGATACAGCGCTTTATTGTGAGGGAGAGGCCTCATTTGCCCTTCACCATATCTGCAGGGAGATGTGGGGTGATAAAAATCTGCCATCCATAGATACCAGTCCTATAGAAGCATTCTGTGATAATATTCCGGAAGATGAACAGATTATGGTTAGGGTAAGGAGAAATGACTGGGTAAACCGCAAAAACCAGATATGGAAAACCTATTACGACATCTTTAGTAAGGCTGAGAAGAAGATAACCATCATGTGCAGCTATTTTCTTCCGGGCCGCTTATTCAGAAAAAAAATCAGCCAGGCTGTAAAAAGAGGAGTACAGGTGAAGGTGATTTTGGCCGGCCGTTCGGATATAATGATGGCCAAGCATGCAGAGCGATATTTGTACGACTGGCTTTTGCGAAATAAGATAGAAGTATATGAATACCAGGAAACCGTATTACATGCCAAGCTGGCTGTTTATGATGAAAGAAAAGTTACCATCGGATCTTACAATGTAAATAATATCAGCGCTTATGCCAGCCTTGAATTGAACATGGACATAGAAAACCACTCGTTTGCCAACTATGTAGAAAGTGAATTGGAACAAATCAGCAACAGTCATTGCAAACTCATTACTAAAGAAAACTATATTTCTTCAACCAATATCTTTAAACGAATCTGGCAGCGCTTCTGCTATAGTTTCATTAATAATGTGCTGAATTTGTTCACCTTTTATTTCAGGCAGGAATAGGTTAGTTACCCCGGATACGTTTTATCAATGCCCTGAATGTCTCCTTGTTCCACCCGGCAAAACGTCCTCGCTGAACGACCAGCTTATTTTCCGAAGGGTGTTGCAGGTAATAATAAAAAGCAAAAGGGGCATTGGGATTCACCCACCCGATCATTTGGCCAAAACGAAGATCATTAAAAATGAGTGTGTCATTCCTGTTTTGAATAGCATAAAAGCCTTTTGAAAACCGTTTTAATTTTTGCAGGTCTTCATGATCCTGCACGGGCCTGAGCAATGAATCATTTTTAGGTACAAAATGAAAATCGATCTTTCTTTCCGAATCAAATAAAGACCGATAGCCGATATAATGTCCCGAGTCATTAGAAGCCACTACAAACCACAGCCAGTTGTTCAGTGGCGTTGGGGTAGTGAAATAATCAGAATAGGAAATATTCTGTTTTTTAAACACATTTCTCACATCATTATCAATTTTTAGTTTATTTAATCCGCAATACAAAAGGTAAATAGTGCTTATACCTGCTCCAAACCTTACCCACCAGGCCCTACTGGGATGATTTCGGCGCAGTATAAGTAACATGATAAAAGCTATTCCCAGCCAGGCTGAATAAAATGGATCAGCAACATATATCCAGTTATAGGATACCCTGTGATGGCTGAACGGTTCGAACCAGCCCACCCCGTAAACATTCATGCCATCAATGAGTAAATGAATGAATGCCTGTACACCAAAAAAGCGCATCCATTTACCCAGCGAAATATTATGAGGCCTGTGCCATCTTTCTGCAAGTAAAGCCAATAAGGGTGTAATAATAAATACAAACAGTATAGAATGAGTAAAGCCCCGGTGGGCCAGCAAATTCTCTGATGTATTGGTCCAGGCAGCAGCAACAAAATCAATATCGGGCAGACTTTGTGCCACCGCACCTAAAAACATGGCTCTTTTTCCTAATTGTTTTCCGGCAAAGGCATCTCCCATGCAGGCACCCAGGGCGATATGTGTTATGGAGTCCAATAGGAAAAATTACGAGACAATATTATCTAAATGTTTGATGAATTACTATTCAGGGCGGTCTTTATTTCTTCCATCATATCCATTTGCGCCTGTTGAATTTCAAAAAGGGTCTTCATCTGCTCTGTCATTAATAAATCAAACTTCCGGTGCAGGTTCCTTACCTCAATTTCCGCTTTCAGGTTGACAAGGTAGTCATTGACGGCCCTTTGCCGGTCTTTCTCCTCTTTCCTGTTTTGACTCATCATAATGATTGGTGCCTGGATAGCCGCCAACGTAGATAACAATAAATTAAGCAGTATAAAAGGAAAAGGATCGAAAGGTTTACTTAGCAGGTAGAGATTAATGAGAATCCAGACAACCATGAAAAGTGCAAAGGAAAGGATGAACTTCCAACTACCTCCAAAACCTGCTACCCGGTCGGCCACACGGCTAATAAGCGGAGGATTACGGTCTTCGAATTCAAGTAATTTTTCTGACAAAAGTTTTTCTTCTTCTATTGCCTTAAGAACAATTTCGTTCAGCTTCTGCAATTGTTCATTCTCAGCTGAAAGTAATTCCTCCAATTTTAACTTAGTCATATTGGATAAACCAGAAGTTTATTTGTTATGCGCAATGAACAGGGGCAGCTTCACTTCTTTCATCAATACATCAGCCATACTCTCCCTGAACCACCGACTGACAGCCCCCCGTCTGTAGGCACCTAATACTACCAGAGTATTTTCGTCCTGCTCTTTTAGCTTCTTCACAATGGCTTCTTCAGCCATGCCTTTCAGAATTGTGTAGCCTGCTCCAGGATAATGCCTTTTCATAAATTCCTTCATTAACCGGTTATCTTGCAGGTGTAATGATTTATTAGCCGGATTTACAGAAATAACTTCAGCAGGTATATCCGCTAGTTCGGGTAGCAGATAACTGAACATTTTAATTGCATATACTGAAGAAGGTTCACCATCATATAACAATACAACTTTTTTAAATTCTCTATACTTTTCCGGCACCAATAATACCGGGCATTGTGTATCACTCAGCAGATCCCTGATAAAACGGGTAGGCGGCTTCTCCGGATAATGAGAAAAGGTTTCCTTCATACTGATAACAAGCAAATCAGCATAGATACTTTCATGCTTCAAACATTGTATCGCCACTTTTTTGTCATGGTGAACTGAATATTGAATGCCTTCTTGTTTACAAACTTTTTCAAACTTTTCTACAGACTGCTTGCGGGCTTTTGCATCCCTCTCTTCATACTTCTTTAGCTGATCGGCTGTAACTCCCTTTTTCACTACCAATTCATGAATAAGGTAGCTGGTATATGTCATATCATCCGGAAAAACACCTACCAGGTGGGTTTGTGTACGTTTTGCCAGGTGCAATGCACACGCAGCAGTATTTTCAGCATACTTCAAACCGTCAAATGAAGCGATGATCTTTTTCATATTCAGGAGTTTTTAAAAGCAGTTGGTGCTTTACAGCTAAACTATTTACCTTCCTCAGGTTAACCAATGACGGGTATTAGCTGTATCAATGACTTTAGTCAAAATCAACGGATAAAACCGGGCAGTTCATCAAAGTACTTTGCCTGTTCCCTGTTAAACAAACAGTCTTTTATACCAAATACAAATGACTTGAAGGCGGTGAATATTTCCCTGTTGAAATTCAGAAGGGTTGTGATCTCCGATTCATTGACATGACCTGCAGTTGTCTCCTTATAGAGCTGCTTCAGCGATTCGGTATAACCGGTTGTAACATGGTGGTAAAGGGCGGTAAGAGCTTCAAAATGCATATCCGGGTTTTCATTTACGATATGAAATGCTTTAGTGCAAAACCCGTCAACCGCTCCTCTTGATTGAGTATAAAATCCAAATTTCACATCATTGGCTGAGTTGGATAGCTGATTGATATCCGGCAGTGCATCCTTAATACTTTTAGCAGCATACATGGTATTCCTCACTGCAGAAATCAGCCTGTTCAGCTTTTCAATGTCTTCCTTATCCACCAGGTTCTTCTGCAACTGAATGCAATAGCTGTGGATTTCACCATGCAGGAACTTTATGTATTCATACTTTTCAGGAATACTTTTTCCCGGAAATTCTTTATGAAGCTTCATCCTGTCTATATCAGGGTTTGCCAGACTAAAAGAACTCCGTGTAAAATCAAGTACACTGTAAATAAAGTGACGGCTTTCACTTTCAAGTGCCAGTAATGAAGTAGAGGGTTCCTTCGAAGCTACTTTATGTATGAACATCGTTTCGTCATTATCATTCAAAAAACGATTTTCAAGGAACCGCCCGAAAATCCCAAGCAACGGGTAAAACAAGATGATGCCCAGTATATTCACAACTGTTTGAAAAAAAACAAGAGCAATCAGTTCATCTTTAATACCGATAACATCAGTAATAAACTTTGTTAATGGCATAAGGAAGATAAGGATCAAAGCAGCCGTAATGGTATTGAATAAAAAATTTCCCAATGCCACCCTTTTCTTCGCAGCTTCGCCCTTTATACTGGCCATAAACAATTTGACAGTAGTGCCCACTTCTGAACCCAATACAATAGCGACCCCATCCACCAAAGTAATTGCTCCTGCATACAAGGCGCTTAAAGTAATAGCAACCGTAGCAGAGCTGCTCTGAATAAGCGATGTAATCAGGAATCCAATGAGAAGAAATATCACCAATGGCGCATTGGTATATTGCCTCAGATCGAGGTTCACGACAAGGCCCTCAATACCCGTTTTCATATAACCAAGGCCTATAAAAAGAAAACTAAACCCTAATAAAAAACGGCTCCAGTTATACCATTTGCTATTTCTGTCGAAAATGGCAAAGCCCAGCCCTGCAATGCCAGCAACAGGCAAAGCTATGTTCTCGATATTGATATTAAAGCCAGCCAGCGCCACCAGCCAGCCGGTTACCGTAGTACCCAGGTTGGCCCCCAGGATTACAGCCAGCGCATTTTGCATGGTGATTATACCTGCACCTACAAAAGCCAATACCATAAGGCTCACTACAGAACTGCTTTGAAGAATAGCTGTTACTACTGCACCACCTCCAATAGCCTTGAATTTGCTGGAGGTTTGTTTTCTCAGGTATAGTTTGAATTTGCGAGCGGCGAGCTGCTGCAGAGATTCCTCTAAAAATCGAACCCCCAACAGGAAAATTGCCACCCCCGCCAGTACTTTCCATATGTCAAATGAATTAAACATCCGGCTGTTAAGTTAACAAAAAACAGGTGCAGGATGTCTGTTATAAATCATTCAAGCAACCGGCTTGCATCAACCTATTGTACATTTTGTCATTAAAAAAATCAGTACAAACTCGTAAAAATACAGGGAGGTTTGTCGTATTAATCACATTGCCAGAAATCATAAAATCAGTTTTCTTTGCATTACACCTTTACCACTATGAAACTGATGATGTATATAGGCAATGACCTCATTGACACCGCCACACTGGAAGATGAAAGAATACCTATTCCCGGTTACCTGGGCGAATTTAAAAGACAGATGAAACAAAAACACAGGGAACTGATTCTTCAGGCACAAAAACCTCCTGAATTTTTGGTAACAATAACGACCACCTCAAACTCCGAATTAAAAATACATAACAGTTAACCCGGATTTTTTCTTACCCAGTTTCTTTCGGCAATAATATTCCATTTACCAGGACTTAGTTTTAGCAATGTGATTGTATTCGTCATAAAGGAATACATAAAACTCTGCGCAGATAACTGTTCCCATGCCTTATAAAAAGCAGATGGGGACATATCCCGGGTAGCGATGGTAACATGCGGTTGAAATGCCCTGTCTTCTTTCCTGATAGCTTTAGTGAATGCTGAGATAAAATGAGCTTCTGCCTGCTGTTTTAATTCGGCCAGCGCCGGGTTCTTTTCCACCTTTACATACAAAACCCTTTTGGAAAAATGGTCGAAGCCGTTTAATTGAATGGTTATTCCCGGCATATCACTGGTAAAAGCATAAAAAATATTCCGCAGTTGTATCTCTGATTCATTCTCCAGCCAGAACGGAGGTATTAGTGTAATATGAGCCGGTGACTTCAAGGCAATGATACATCCAAACTGTTCTTTCATCCATAATTTATATTGCTGCACCTTTTTATCCAGCTCTGTCGGGCATAAAACAGCGATAAAATACATACTATGCGAAGCAGGATAACCCAAACTCAATTTTGTTTGCAGAACAAAATACTAAACCGGAGGGATAATTACATAACCCTGGCAGGGCAATCATACTGACGTACTTTTTTACCACCAATTCGCCGGGACTTTGTTTTGTCGCTTCCTTCTTTCGCTCCATCCCCGTCGTGTTTTTTTCCAGGCCGTATCGTAATAGCAAGATAAGCGCCTCCATTATGTGATTTGTTCCTGCTGAAAAGATTGGCCCAGTTATGAACGCCCAGCAGCAGCGGGCCTGCTTTCAATGCTCCTCCTAACCAAAATTGCATTTCTGTATTAAAAGAGGCGGGTAAATAAAATCCAAACACCCTTGTTTCGAAACGGGGTGTCAATGTAAGTAAATTCATATCCCGGACGAAAAGTTGCTGTTGACCAAAAAGGGGTGACAAAGGAACGGTAATATCAGCGTTGATAAAGAAGTTCCCTGCTATATGTTTGTCAGCATTAATAACAATCCTTGCCGGCTGAAAGACTTTGAAATTTCCATACAGAGCCGATATGTTTCCGGCTATTTGCGCAAGGCTGTCAGGCACATCTCCGGCATTTTGCAGGTTCTCAAATGTGGCTTGTATCAATGAGTCAGAAACATTCGAACGGTTCATTACTGCTCTGCGACTGTTATTACTGTACTGAAAGTTATTGAAACCAATATCCAGAAGCGAAGCGCCGATCTTAAGATCATAATCATAAAAACTCTCTGATTCTGCCGGAATAATATATTCTGCACCTATGCTAAAAGTAATCGTTGAGAACGTTTTCTTCAAAAACAATTTACGCTGGTCACTGAAACTGCCTGAACTATCCCAAGCATCAAGGCTCGACGAATAACCATATTCCAGTAAACCGTTGGAAAGCAGAAACCCGGGCTGGTTATGTATCGTTCCAGGTACCTGGTAAAATCCGGAAGCAGACAGGTAGGAACCAGCAAGCCCCCTGTTCACCTTTACTGTAATGCCGGCATTAAGGATGCCATTATCATTCTCGAGAACTGTTCTTGCATAACTGCCATAAACCTCTGCCCAGCCATTTGTTCTTATATCAACAGACAAGGGTGAATTGGACATATTAAGCCGCATAAAATCCCTGACATTGGCAACCGTATCCTGCCAGTTGAGATTTGAAGCTTTGACAGAAACATACGATCTGACTGATGCACCAAAAGCAATGGCAGATTTTTCATTCAGCCTTATCCTCGCATTCAAAACTTTTATATCCTGGTTGTTCATCAGGAATCGTCGTTCGTTTCCTGTATTGGCAGTAACGGTAACATTGCGGCCGGGAGAAAGGAGTGAAAAATTATTTATGGTGAGTAAGTTGGTACTCTGCTTAAGCTGAACTGCCAGCGGAGTTACATCCCATTTAAACGGGACATGTACAATAGAAGCCGGGTTATTAGCGGCCCCAAGGGCACCTGCAAACGATGATCCGTGTAGGGCCCTGTAATCCTGCGCCTGAAGGGAGCTGAATGGAAGTAAGAGTATAAGAAATGAAACGAATAGACCGGTTTTCCTCATCACAAGCCTGGTTTTGTTATTAGTAACCCCAATGCCGGGTAATGTAACATAACAAAAAACGGGCCTCAGCTTCATAAAGTATTCTTTAGGGTAAAAACTTTCATAAAGTTCCCGAATATGTAAATGAAGACAGATGACAATAATCAGTATAACCAAATGAAAAACCCATAAATAGTTACCAGCCTATACCATAATCTTCACCATTATTACTGCTGCCACCCCAAAAACTTCCGTGTTTCCAGTCAAAGAAAATAGCATTGATAGGTCCGCTGGTTCTGTTACCAGTGCTTACTTTATAACCCATCTTCTGTAATTGGCTCCTTACATTATCCGGTGTAGAATTGCTCACCAGTATTTCTCCGGCTCTTGGCTTGCGGTCACTCATCTTAGTACCACCTAAAGAAAGCCACAACTGGTTAGTGTTAATATTGGCCGCTTCACAGGCCTGCTGAACGGTCATATTAAACTCTACTATATTTAGAAAAAACTGCAGCAGGTTTTGGTCCTGTGTGTCACCACCCTGCACAGCAAAAGAAAGAAAGGGTTTGCCGTCTTTCAACGCAAGAGATGGTGTCAGTGTAACCCTGGGTCTTTTTCCGGGTTGAATTACATTAAAAGGATTCAACGCTGAATCAAGTACAAAACTTTGCAACCGCTGGCTCATACCCACACCGGTATTACCGGCGATGCAGGCCGGTAACCATCCGCCACTAGGTGTAATAGAAACCACCCATCCTTCTTTATCAGCAGCCTCCACAGTGGTGGTACCCATCCACAATCGTTCCATATAAGCCTCGTCTGTGAAAGAAGTGCCGGTGGAGTCATGCGCAGGTAAAAAATTACGATTACCTTCTCCGGAGGTATTCCATTTTTTAATCAGGTCCG
>CAYPBW010000122.1:0-2708 GCA_964409055.1 uncultured Chitinophaga sp.
AGCTGGTTGGCATTATTATAACTGTATTCGGCCACCGTAACGCTGTCTTTTAAAATTTTTATGAGCCGGTTGCGGGTATCAAACTCCTTTATTATCGTGGTACTGTCAGGATAAACAGTGGTCTGTGTTCTTCCGCTTACATTATAACCATACTGAATTGTCTTTCCATCGTAGGTTTCAGAGGTCACCCTGTTCAGTTTATCATAAGTAAAGGTGATCGTTCCATTGTTGTTGGTGGCCGTAAGCACCCTGTTCAGCTTATCGTAGGTATAGGAATATACCTCGCCGCCTGGCATGGTTCGGCTTATCACCCTGTTCAATGTATCGTACTGGTAATTAATAACAGTTGCATCTGTGCGCCTTACTGCCGTTACATTGCTTTCCTTGTCGTAAGTATATTCAACATATTTTCCATCCGGGTAGGTCATCCGCTTCCTGCGGTTCAGGCTGTCGTATGTATAATTGGTCGTATTATTATTCTGGTCTGTCAAGGAAGTAATATTACTTTCTGCATCATAGCCCACTGTAATGACAAATCCGTTATTGTCAGTAAATGTTCTTACCCGGTTGAGGCTGTCATAACTATAAAAACTGGTATGGCCTTCCCGGTCGGTTACAGAAATGATATTGTTATTTTTATCGTAGGTAAAGCTGCTGCTGTTTCCCAACGGGTCAGTTACGCTTTTTATACGGTCCAGGCTGTCATAGACTGCCGTTGTATTGGCGCCAGTGGCATTGGTATAGCTGGTTATATTTCCGTTTTTATCATACACAAAGCTGGCAATAGTGCTGGTAGCATCGCTTACTGCGGTGAGCCGGTTAAGGGCATCATAGGTATAATTTAGTTGCCGGCCATTAGGCAAACTTGCTGATAGGATGTTACCGTTTCCATCATAGGTATAAGCTGCACTGTTATTGTCAGGGTCTTTTACTCCCTTCAGCCTGTTGCGGTTATCATAATTCATTTTTATTTCATGGCCCAGTGCATTTTTTACTGATAAAAGATTGTCCATTTCATCATAGGTAAAGCCCGACTGATTACCGGTAGGCCCGGTAATGTTTACCAGCCTGTTGCTGGCATCAAAATTCAGGATAGTTGTTTCGTTGTTTTTGTTTTTGAAGGTTACCGGGTTCCCCTGTGCATCGTAAGTAAACTGTACATTGTAATTGATAGGATCAGTTATTTTTTTCAGCCTGTCCAGGATATCGTATTCAGCGGAAGAAATATTGCCCCTGGCATCGGTATAGGACAAAAGGTTGCCCCTGGCATCAAACGATAAAACTGCCTGGTAACCATTTGGACCTGTAACGTTTACGGGATTGCCATAACTGTCATAGTTGTAGGTATAAGTATTGCCTTTGGGATCTGTACCGGAAATAATATCACCATTTGCGTTGTAGGCAGCAGTGTATATATTATTACCCGGTGTTACCAATTGCGTCATATTACCACGGCTGTCGTAACTGAGAGTGTAAAGATTGCCTTTGGGATCTTTAAAGCTGCTTATCTTCTTAAAATCTGTTGTGTAAGTGTAAGTGCTTGTTTGATTTAAGGGGTCAGTAGCCGTAAGGGGGTTACCAAATTCATCATAAGTATAAGTATATACCTGCCCGTTGGCATCTGTCATTTTAATTTGGTTGCCCTGTTCGTCATATTCATAACTCATATTAAATCCGCAACAGTTTCCCGACATGGAAGTGATCCAGGACAAGTTGTCAACCGTTTCGTATTTGTATTTTGTTACCTGGTTTCCTGTACTTAGATGGTCGGTGACGAAAGTGGTTTTTGAAATTGTATCATATGAAAAGCTCAGCCGCTTATTACAGCCTATCAGTTCCCGTATGGTCAGGTCAGGGAAGTAAATAATGTCTACTTTATTATTGTTTTTATCGGCCAGCGATTTCATCGGGCCGTTAATAAGATAAGTGTACCGGTATTTATTACCCAGCGGGTCTGTCACCTCCTTTAGATTACCTCCTGTATCATAAGTATAAATAAATGTCCGGCTGGGTACAGCAATAGCATCAACCATAGATACCAGCCTTCCCTGCGGGTCATAATTAAAACTAATGCTTTGCCCTGCCGCATTGGTCATGGTGGCGAGCAGGCTGTCACTGTATATAAAATTGATGTAGTTACCATTGGGCTCTTCCATCCGTGTGATTCTTTTGTGCACCGCATTATCAAAAAAATATTTCACCCCGTTTAATTCGGTGAGTACATATTTATTGGGCTGGTATTGTGAAAGTGTATTAAAGAAGCCGCGGGGAGTTTGATAGCCCCCGCCGGGTAATGAATCATATTGATCTTCTCTTCCATCACCCCATAATATCAGCCTTGAACCCGGTATAGTATCATGCTTATACCGGATATTGTATTCAAATGTCCACCCCTTACCATACCCATATTGCTCTGTAAACAAGAAACTGTTATAATTAAACCTGATATTAAGGTTAAAGCCCCTGGCCGGCACATAAAAATCTGTACGGGGAATGTATAAATTACCGCTTAAGGTATTTACCTGGGTGCCCAGCGGCCCTTGTTTATTGGGGTTGTTCAGGTTCTGACTCAGGGCCGCCACAGAACAAATTGAGAGAAACACCAGCAGCAGTAACCTGGTCTTGCGCATCTTCCTGGTGTAAATATTTTGGATGCTATGCATAAAATATTTTTAGCTGGCTTTTATTGAAGTTTAAATAATACTGAT
>CAYPBW010000122.1:2808-9274 GCA_964409055.1 uncultured Chitinophaga sp.
TTTAACCCGCTGGCGGCTCCGGGATCACAGCCTGGTGCATTGCCGTTGCCAGGCCCGGTATTAGGCCCTCCACCAGTAATCAATCCACCGTTGTTGGCGGCCACAATGGAAAATCCGTTCGTCAATACAGCCGTAGAGGAATCCGGCTTAATCAGGGTAAGATCATAAAGGCCAGTGGGCTTACCCTGCAAAGGGAATGAGGCAAATACTTGTGTGTTGTTTGTATAATAAACAGCGGAAGCATATATAGTGGTAGTTCCATTACTTAGTTTGGCAACCATACTATCCCTGAACAAAGATCCCTTTATGCGTACTGTTACATTCCCTATGTTACCTCCGCTGTTTGTATGTACATCCAGGATAGCGAATGGAAGCTGTACCGCCAGCAGTGTAATATTCTGCACAGGCGGGTTGGCTGTGACACAGCGATACATAATATAGTAGACAGAATCGCTTACATCGCTGATAACGATTTGCTGGTTACCATAATTTGGTGTTTCGAACCGGTAATCATAATTGGCGGGGGTGGGCACAAATCCTCCGCCTATATACATCTCGTTTCGTACAAGTAGTGAATCATTTGTTTTTAACGTAACAAGTATCGTTGCTCCCCGTAACGAATCAGGAATACGTAATTTATAATACCTGTTGACGGTTTGCAGAGTATTTAACCCTGGTATACCCAACAGCAGTTCTTTTGCCTTTACATAAATGGGAGTGGCCGCAACGCCGGTATTATTGGTTTTATCCAGTTCAATAATATTATTCAGCAAGTCCGTTTTTGCAAACAGGTTATAATTACCTTCTATTGCATTAATTACTGCCGGTGTCAACGCCAGCGTATCTTTTTCCATTGGCAATAAGTCGCTGTATCTCCTTTTTGTACCCAGGAGATCAGCAGTAGAATCCAGCAGATTACTTGCCGACAGATAAATTCCATCAGTGACCCAGCCGCGGGCCCTGACACCCGAATTATTTTTAACTACCCATTTTGCTGTATCAATAGTATAGCCGAGATAAACTGTATCCGGTCTCATTACATTTTCAACAAGCAGGTCTGTAGAATCGGGCAACTGTGCTTCTATAATACCGAAGCCAAGGTTGTTTGTTAAATCACTCTCCGTAACAGCAAAGTTGGAATTGGCCTTAGCTATAAGTACGTAGTTTCCCCGGGCTAAGTTTAATGGCATGGTGCATGTTACTGTATCAATAAAGGATGCCCCCGGTGCAAGCGGTGTTGTCCTGGTTTTACCGGTAAGCAGCCTGTCGCCAACCTGTAACTGGAAATCTGCAGATAAATACAGATCGTTTCTCCATGCACCCGGAAACGTAACAGCAGATCCGATATTGGTTATTTTATAAATGACACTAAAGGGTTGTCCCATTGCCACTGCAGCCGGGGCTGAAAGGATAGTATCAACAAGATCAGGCAGCGGTGGCCTTACCAGGTGTATCTTTTTTGCTTCACCGCTTATGGTTCGCACAAAATCGTAATTGTTGCCAAATACTTTTTCTGCCGGGATACGGTTTGAATAATTCGTTTTAGCAATTACATAGTAGTCGCCTGTTGGCAAGTCAGGTGGCATGACAGCTTTTGTAGTTACCAGGCTGTCATTACGGTTTATGGTATTATAATTTCTGAATCCAAAAGCTAACACATCGTTGGCATTAACCAGGGAGTCCGGTGAAAAATATATACCATCATCATAAAAATAATAATAGGCTTCGGTTGGCTTGTACCCGTTGTTTTTTACTTTCCAGGAAGCACTGAAAGGCGTACCAACAGATATTGTATCCCGGTTTACTGAAGCAGCAACCAATATGTGATCAACCAATGGATTTATTACCACCCGGCCGCCGCTTCCGTTTATATTATTGTTGAAAGCAGCTCCTTCATATGCGCCGCTATCGGCATTGGCCTTTACATAAAAATAGCCCTGTGCATAGAGTTGTTGCGGGAAACAGTTATTAATCTCATAACTCATTTTGGGAATCACAAGAGTAAATGAGTCTGTATAATTTCCTGAAGGCATAACCACTCTTGTTTGCGTACGCTTTGCTATAAATTTCGCAGTGGAAGCATTGAAAACCGGGCTGCAACTGAGGAATATACTATCTGTCCAATTGCCCAATGCAGGCCCTGTTCCGTTGTTTATAACAGTATATCTAAACAGGGTTGGTGATTGTATAAGTACAGAATCCTGAAGATGTACAGAGGATACCATCAAATCGGCCGGAGGTGCTGCAGAAACAGTAATTGCTGCTGCAGTACTGGTATTATTGGTTTGATTGGTTTCTTTAAACAGGCTGTCATAGTTGGCAATTACATAAAAATATTTTGTGCCTGTTGTTGCCAGTGGAATGGTGTAACTGAATGTGTGGGGTACTGCAGTGCCAACGGGCAGATTTTCCGTAAAAGTTTGTGTAGCAATAATTGCAGCAGTACCATCGAAAACCGGATTATTGCTGATATACAACCGGTCATTTCGCTGATGATTGAATACAGCGCCGGGGCCGTTGTTCGTAATATCATAATTAACCTGGATAGTTTGACCACCCGTTGCTGTGGAAGGTCCGCTGATGGATGAGACAATAGCATCCGGCCTTTGTATAATGATTGGCAAATCGCTTCTCCTGATTTGCGGTGTACCCGGATATTCAAATACTTTTTTGGTAGGATTTGTATAGATATACACATAATAATTTCCCGGCGGAAGGTTGGACGGAATAGTAAAATTCTCTGACTTGGGAAAATTGGCCGCCGGCTTAATCACATTTGATATATTGATATTGCTACCTGCCAATGCCGGGCAACTAACAAAACTATAGGTAGGTGCTGGCGCATCTGCATATACACCTGAATTCTCTGTGCCATGTTTTACCTCTTTTACCATTACAGCATTGGCTATATTTAATCCTCCCGGATCTGTACTGAGGTAAACTCTGTCTACCCAGTAGCTGCTTCCAAATACAACGCTGTCTTTAATAACGGAAGGTCCTATACAGATGCTGCCTGGCGGGCTTTGGGGTGGACATGGTACCCGGCAAGTGCTCATAGTAATATAATGCCCCCTGTTCCTTTCTATATTATCCTGAAAGCCTTCATTCTTTATATTCCAGTTTACCCCAATAGGCTGTGTGGTGCTGGCTGTATTTACAGGAACAGTTAATGAACTAATAGTTAGTTTAGGTGTAGGTGTAAGGTAAACCTGCAACTGTGCCTGGTTCACATTATTGTTGTTCAATGCACCTTCATAAATATAATTACCTGTTGTTGTACCGGCATTTGTTTTTACATAAATAAACCAGGTGCCGAATATAAAATTGGGTATCACTACCTGTTGATTCCTGGTAGTACTGCTGTCCGTATTTAATTGAATATTATTATAAGCCGCAGCACCATCAGCATTTGGATAATAAGAACCATTGGGCTTGGGTGCATTCAGCGGGATGCATTGATTTCTGTCAAATAAGGGGTTTTGTGAAATAAAGAAGGAATCAACCCATTGCCCTCCTGCCGGTGTTACCACTCCATAGTTTTTTACTTTATAAGTAATATTCATGGTACTGCCTGAAAAAATTGATGCCGGGGTAAATACAGAATCAACCCTAAGGTCAGGAACAGGTGGTTGGGTGATAATAATCTGGTTGGGCGCCCTGGCTGTATCATTCAGGTTGCTGACTTGTAATATTCTATAAATGACGCCATTGTTGGCAGCAATTCCATAAACATAGACCGGAAAATTATAGCCCAATGGCAATGTAAAGTTGATACTATTGGTATAAAACTGTCCGCTATCCAATGCCGCAGGCCTGTTCTTTTTTCCAAGTAATAAAGGTCTCCCTGCAGCGGTTAATTGACTCCATGATGTTGGAAAAGGGAAAGGATTGCCCAGGTTTACATTAGGAACGGTATCTAATGCAAAATAAATCCCATCTTCCCATGATTGGTTCAGTAATGTTTTACCCGGACCAATATTGGTTACTTTCCAGCTAATGGTTATGGTCTGCCCGGATGTAGCCGAAGCAGGCGCCTGTATATCACTTATCACCAAATCCGGCAATGGTATCAGCCTGAATGTTTGTACAGGCCCTGGTATTTGTGCACAAGGATTTTTTGATACCACTCTCCATTTATACGTTTTATTATAAGGGAACGGGGCGTTTTTAGGAAGGGTATATGATATCGCAGCTATATTGGATACGTATGGCACCAGTGGTTCTGCCGTGGCAGAGTCCCATACATACAGGTCATAGTTTACTGTATTAATTCCGGGTATCCATGACAGGCGTAATGGTAATTGCTGGTCAACAATACCATTTGCAGGCAACATGCCTGTTACAGCGCCTATTGTAGTATTGTTAGAAGTGGTAATACTAATTTGCTGCTCGTTTGTATATACAGGATCACAGGTGCTGTTGGCTTTCACTGTTAAAATATGCGTTCCGGCAGTTTGCCATTGCACCCAGGCAGTATCATTGCTCGTTGTCAAAATACCACCACCGCTTAGTGTCCATGTATAATTGGCTCCGGCAATTTTCTGTGTATTATACTGGTAAGTGGCAAAACAGGGGCTTGTTATGCCTGTTATGGATGTTAATGTCCTGATACCTGCACAAAAAGTTCTGTCTACCGGTGTAGCAGCATTATAACTGGTATCGCCGTTTTGACTTGCCCTTACTGTTATAGTTCCTGCCCCCAGGATGGCAAGGTTACCGTTAGATACAGAGGCCGGGCCTGTTATCACCGAAAAGCTTACCGGTAGCCCAACGGATGAATTAGCGGTTAGCGGAAATGCAGCAGCAGGATAAATTTTTGGCGGAATTGAATCAAAGTTGATAAACTGACTTCCCTTTTTAACAATGATGGTATCATACACAGGTGCTGCAGCACTGTATACATCATCACCGGGTTGTAGTGCTTTTACAATAATGGTTCCCACACCTGTTATAAATAAGGTATCGTTTACAATATTCCCTGGCCCGCTGACTTTCTGATAGAAAACAGGAAGGCCAGAACTCGCCGTAGCAAGCAGCACTGTTTTTGCTGCCGGCGACATGGCAACGGTGTCAGTATGCGGGAATGTTATAGTTTGTGAAAGCGTATCTGCCGGAAAATTAAAGGCATTAGAGACAGGACCATAGCCACAATTATTTTTGTATTTAACTGTATAGCTGCCAGCCAACCCAGCATAATAGGAAGAACTGTTAGCTCCATTAATAATCGTATCATTTCTGAACCATTGCAGTGAGGCGCTTTGCAACACAGAATCCACACTAAGATTGCGGGCAAAATTGAATATTACCGGAACCCGGGCAGGCGCAGTACCGCTAACCACTAAACTTCTTTGTTTTGGAGCGGAATTTCCGGCAATATTTGAAAGCACCAGCTGCACACTCCTGCTACCTGCTGTATCCCATTGTACCACTACCGTATCGGCTGCACTGATAATAGTACCTCCGCCCAATGGCAAACTCCATGTATAAGAAGTACTATCGTTTACCACACCTGTAGCTGCGTACACAGCTGTTCCGTTTACACAAGGTGTGGTATCTCCCACTACTGTAAAATCGGATGTTGGTGGGGCATAAGCTTTCCATATTTCCCGGCCCATTTGGGGGTGAGTTGCAGTGAATATAATTTTACTATTCAGTGCTGTTAAAAAATCAGGAGTAGAAGCTGTTGTTCCCGGATATAGATCATATGCTACCGTGCCTGCTGCTGTACCATCACTTCTATAAAACTCTACACCGCCGGTGGATGTAGTTGCTCGAAAGAATAATGTATTGTTTACTACGGTAAGCTGTTGCGGATTTCCATCACCTGAACCGGTATTAATGTCTTTTACCAAAGTGGTTCCGGCTGCGGTATTATCTGTTCGCCAGAGTTCATGTCCTAAAGGGCCATTGGCATCAAAATACACATACCCATTCATGTATACAAAACCAGAACCACCTCCTCCGCTTCCGCCAGGTACAATTTCAGTAATCATATATGTGCCCCCGGGTGTGCCATCGCTAACCCATGGCTCAAACTGGGTACTTGCAGTAAAAGCAGTGAAATACAGTAAATTATTGGCTACAGCAAAATTGGTAGGGTTGGAATTAGGGAAAGTTCCGCTGGTTGCAATATTTACAAATAAAGTGGTACCTGCTGCTGTTCCATCACTTACCCAGGGTTCATTCCCGTTCACTCCGTCATTGGCAGAGAAATATAATTTTCCATTATATGCAATCATATCATCTATTCCAGGTGAACCGGTTCCGGCAATGATATCTTTTACCAGTACTGTACCCGCAGCAGTTCCGTCGCTTTTCCATAATTCAGTACCAAAGCCAGTTACTGTTGCACGGAAAAATAATGTTCCGTTTACATTTACCGGGGTTTGAATATTGGGGCTACCTAAACCTGCTACGATATCAGCAACTAAAACTGTTCCTGCAGCAGTACCATCACTTTTCCATA
>CAYPBW010000123.1:0-8872 GCA_964409055.1 uncultured Chitinophaga sp.
TAAGACTTAATGGCTACTGTTATTATTTACTCACCATCACTTTTACATTCAGTGGCTCATTAGTCCCTTTCATCCATACCCTCAGTGTATACATGCCAGCAGAAACATAGTTGATGTTGAGCTTATTAGTGGTAACATTGAGCCATTCTTTTACCACCCGTCCGTTCATATCAATCAGCCTGATAGTAGCTCCGCCTTCTATGTTGTCCAATACGATGTTCAGTTGACCGTCAGGAGACGGGTTGGGAAATACCATCACATTTCCGGATTGTTCCAGTCCTTTTACCAACCTGATATCACTGTAGCTTGCTTTGTTGTCAAGATCCACCTGGCGGATGCGGTATTGGCTTACTGCTTTAAGATTGTTATAATCTGTATAGTTGTAAAACAGGTTCTCATTACTGTTGCCATCGGCTGCCTGGCTGGCTACATAACCCATCACCTGCCAGTCACCATTACCTGATTTTCTTTCAATGTAAAATCCCTTGTTGTTCAATTCAGTTGCGGTTACCCATTTCAGCATGATGTTTTCCCTGATACGCAATGCAGTGAAAGAGGCGAATTGGACGGGAAGTGGTGTGCAGCCATTAGTTATTAAATAATAAAAAGCATTCGGCCTTGCGGGAGTTGTAACGACAATCCATAAAGATCTGTCGGCATAAGGTTTTTGATTAGACCATGGCAGATAAGGCTGAACACCTGACTGATATTTGTAGCTATTAGCACTGTTGAGCAAGGTGTTGCCTGTGAAAATATTTAAATTATCTGTAGCAGCATTAAATATGCCATCTCCGTTATCAATAAAGACATTATAATTGATATTCATATCTGTATTGCTGATGGTAAAAACCTCAAAGGAAAAGGTTCTCGGAGCCTGGCAGAATAAAAAACCTCTTAACCCCGGGTCATTCACATAAAAAGGTACATTACTGGTATTGCATGCTACAGTTTGAGAATTATTTCCCTGGCTTTCCCACGCATCTGCAGTAAGTGACTGAGGTATACTACAGTCCTGAGGTAAAGTTATAGTCAGGCCTCGTACAGTATACCTGTCTGATGTTGCTCCAACTACTTCAGTTATAGTATATCCTGAATAGACAGGTAATGTGTTGTCTGGATTATAACTGCTAAGCGGAGTAATGGTTGATCCCTGGTGAAAAAAGCCAAAGGTTAGTATTGAATTTTGCAAATATCCATTACCACCGCCTGCTGTTGTAAGGGTGGGGGGGTCAGATGTTGCGTAGGGGAACCCACCTACATAATTACTGGTCGGCCAAATATGTATCCAAAAGAATTTACCCCCTGCGTTATGAGAAATATCAAAATAAAAATCAAAAACGATGACACATTTACCATCCTGGGTATAAGATGTTTTAACATCCACTCCCAGGTTTCCAAAAGCACAAGGATCGGCTTTACTTGAATTAATAAGTCCTCCCAGCGCCACCATTGCGATTATGAGTATAATCTTTTTCATGACTGAGGATTTTAGGGTGACGAATCATTAGCTGATTCAAATTGATTGACCATTCGAGGATAATGGATTTCTGTGTCCATTGGTCATTGAGGAGAGAGAACGAGTGTCAGCTAAATGGCCAGGATCTTATGGTAGAATTACTTCCATTAGAGTGATCCTTTAGAGATGAATCTGGTTCTAATTTAATAGTAACTACCTGGCAGGCATTATGATTTGTGAGACATTAAACAATGATATTCGTCATGTGCTTCAATCTTTTTCCCCTTGGTAGAATTTAATGGAATTGAATGCTATTTTTACGATCTTATGCAGCGATTAAAACCGGGTGTAGATATAGTGCTGGATATTTTAAAGGCAGTTGCAGAAGCACAGCCCCATTCTGAGTTTGCCCAAAGTATATTGCGGCAGTACCAGGAAAGGGGTGGATTGAGCAAAAAACAACTGGAAGGGCTTTATGGAAAAGCCCAAAAGATAAAGTCTATCCCACCCGGAAAGCTGGCGACGCTGGAGGCTATAATTCTGAAAAAGCACACAAAGCAGCGTTCTGAACTGCCCGATACTAAGCCGCTTTATCAAAAAGACATTGCCACGGGTCAGTTAATTGAATCTATCCTAAAACGGTTTCCTTCCCATAAAAGAGTTTTGTATCTTAAATCCAAATATGATAATAATGAGGTACTTAGCGCTGTTGAGTGTTCAGAACTAACCAGGTTTAGTAAACTTTTGAAATAATTGATTACTTTTTCTTTGTTGGCGGCAACCAAATTTTGTCTTATCCCGATTAATTGACCAAACAATACACACAATTGCTATCTGCTGAGGAACTAACCTTTCATGTGGAGGCCTGCGGCCGAAACAGCAGGGAGAGCCAAAAGATTATTTATGGCTCTTTCTATGGCTATGCTATGGCAATTTGCGACAGATATACCAACAAGCAGGACGATGCCGTTGAAATATTGAATGATGGCTTCCTGAAGATTTTCAAGGACATCCACAATTTTAGACCAGCCTATTCAGATGTGATCAGTTCATTCAAAGGATGGCTGCGAAAGATAATGATCTATACAGCTATTGATCACTACCGGAAACATCAAAAACACCAACTGGTCAGTCAACTGGATGATGTTACTTACCAGTTACCACCTGTGTATGATGATGCAGTAGAAAAATTATCATACGAGGAGATCATCAGGGCTGTACAGCAATTGTCACCAGCATACAGAACCGTTTTCAATCTTTTTGTAATCGAAGGACTTAGTCACGAAGAAATAGCGGAACACCTTGGTATTTCTACAGGCACTTCCAAGTCAAACCTGTTCAAAGCCAGGTTACAGTTGCAGAAAATATTATTTAAGAACTATAATATACAAGTTGCCAAAAATGCAGTCTGAAGGATTTGATAAAAAGATAAGGGAGGCAGCCAGCCATCATCATCCCGCCTACGATGAACAGGCGTGGGACAAGATGCATAAACTGCTTGACAAGCATCTTCCTGAGGAAAAGGATGACCGTAGAAGGATTTTCTTCTTCTTGTTATTATTTCTTTTGCTGGGTGGCGGAATGTGGTTGCTTTTGGGAAACCGGGGAGAACAATCACAAAAGCCCGATTCCGCCCAGGTCAGGCAAAAAGACGCTCCTGCCACTTCCGGGGGCAATAATGTAACAGGTGAAATTGAAGGCAGAAATAATCAACCCAGGCAAACCACAACAGTTTCAGCTACGGAAGTGACAATAGCAGGCATACCGGCCAATACAACAAAAAAGACTAGTCAAGATCAGCATTCCATCTTTTTGTCAAATAAAAAAATGAATAACCCGGTACCGGATACGGATAGGATTATTGCTGTGCTTTCAGGCAAAGAATCAAATAAGAATGTAATTGCAGGTAAAGAAGTTCAAAAGAAAGATGATAAAGATGCGCTGTCGCTTAATCAGCAGCAAAAGGGCAAAGAAGAGCTGGCAAACAGGAAGGAAAGCATTTTACCCGGTGTAATCACTGATAAAAAAACAGAAAATCAACCTGCAGCAAATGAAAATGCGGATGCAACTATTCTGAACAAAACCTCAGTGCAGGATAGTGTTGCTGTAAATTCTGTAAATGAAACCGCAAAGAAACAGGCTGATAAAAAGGACAAAGCCCCAAAGGCGAAGAGTAAAAAAAGCAGTTTCTTTTTTGTTTCACTTTCAGCAGGACCAGATGTGAGTTATACATCTGGAGGGAATTGGGGTACAACAAAGTTGACAGGAGGAATTGGGATGGGCTATACTTTTAAAAACCGGGTATCACTTCGTACTGGTTTTTTCAGTGGGAGGAAAGTATATGCTGCTTCACCGGATGCCTATAACCCTCCGGCAATTTTTTGGAATTATTATCCATACCTGGAAAAAGTAGATGCCAACTGTAAAGTGTATGAAATTCCTGTATTGGCCAGTTACCACTTTGGCAACCCGGGCAAGCAGAATTGGTTTGTTTCAGCAGGATTGTCTTCGCTCATAATGAAACAGGAAGATTATCACTATGCATATAAGTATACACCCAACGGGGCCACACTTTACAGGGACTGGACAGTGAAAAATGAAAACAAGCATTTCTTCTCTGTTGCTACTGTTTCCGGGGGATACCAGAAAAATATCGGTAAGTCAATTACGTTAATGGCAGAGCCATATATAAAACTTCCGCTGGGGGGTGTTGGTTACGGCAAAGTAAAATTGAACAGCACCGGAATTTTATTCAGTGTATCAGTAAAGCCGTTTCAGCAAAACAGGCAACCGGATAAAAAACCATAACAGTAGCAGGCAACCCTGACCTGTGTTGCAGCGATTCAAATAAAAAACTGTTATGAAGAAACCTTTTTTCTTGCTGCAGCTAATGTTCCTGTTTTCATCAGGAATTTTATTCTACAGTTCATGCAGTAAAGGAGGTGGTGATACTCCTCCTCCTCCTAATCCCTGCAGCGGTGTGACGGTTGTAGTGAATGGCACTGTTGCAAATCCAACTGCTGCGGGTGCCAGCGATGGCAGTATCAGTGTAACGGCCACCGGTGGTTCGGGATTTACTTTCAGCTTGAATAACGGGGCTTTTCAGGCATCAGCTACATTTTCTGGCCTGGCAGCAGGGGTTTATACCATTACTGCAAAGAACAGTAACGGGTGCACTGGTTCGGCCAATTTTACATTGACCGCCGCCAACCCCTGTTCAGGCGTTACAATTACTGTGAATGCCACCGTGAATAATCCCACGGCACCGGGAGCTACCAACGGAAGTATTGCCGCAACGGCCAGTGGCGGCGCTACTCCCTACACCTACAGTTTAAATGGAGGGGCTTTTCAATCCTCCGGAACTTTCAGCAACCTGGCAGCAGGAGCATATACCATTACCGCAAAAGATAACAATGGTTGCCAGGGATCGGCCAGCTTTACATTAACAGCTCCCAATCCTTGTAATGGAGTAACTATTACGGTTAGCGGAACTGTCACAAATCCTTCTTCTGCCGGGGCCAATAACGGAAGTATTGTGGCCACTGCCAGTGGCGGAACTTCTCCTTACATGTTTAGTTTGAACGGAGGTACATTTCAGTCATCCGGTACATTCGGCAATCTGGTTGCCGGTACTTATTCCATTACAGCAAGAGATAACAATAACTGCACAGGCTCAGCAAATTTTACATTAACAGATCCTAATCCCTGTGCAGGCGTTACGATCAGTGTTACCAACTCGGTAGTACAGGTTACTCCCTGCGTAAGCCCGGTTAACGGGTCGATCACTGCAACCGCAAGTGGTGGTACAGGGCCCTATACGTATAGCCTGAATGGAGGCGCATTCCAGTCGTCTAATGTTTTTTCCAACCTTAATACTGGTGTATATGCGGTTACGGCAAAAGATGTGAATGGTTGTACCGGTACCTCTTCTAACAGTGTTGTTAGTTCGTTGCCGGCCGGGCCTTTATTTTCAGCTGTAAAGAATGTGCTGCAGGCCAATTGTGTCACTTGTCATAATGCTTCAAATCCAAACGGTGGAATGGACTGGACTATTGACTGCAACATTGTAAACAACAGGGAAAGAATAAGGGCAAGGGCAGTGGATGGCAACCCTTCAGCGATGCCCCCAACCGGATTGCTTCCTGCATCGGAAAGACAGAAGATTACTGACTGGATCAATGCAGGCGGCCGGTATACAGATTAGAAAGGTGGATAATAATGTGTGTAATGTAAAAGAGGCTCTCTCATGGGGGCCTCTTTATTTTCCCCAGCGAAATGTTTTAATATCCAATCCTGCAAGATCAATAATCCTGTCAACCACGGTGGCTGCTACCTCTTCGATGGTTTGAGGACGGCTGTAAAAAGATGGTGTGGCAGGACAGATAATGCCACCGGCCAGTGTGACCGTTTCCATATTTCGGATATGAATGAGATTATACGGCGTATCACGAACAACACAGATCAGTTTCCTTCTTTCTTTTAATACCACATCTGCTGCCCGGGTAATGAGATCGTTTGAAACACCGGAAGCGATCCTGCCCAGTGTTCCCATCGAACAGGGAACAATGATCATTGTATCATACTGGCCGGAACCGGAAGCAAAAGGCGCCATAAAATCAGTGGTGCCGAAATAGCGAACAGGATAGTGGAGATAAGCATCATTGTCCAATTCTGTCTTCCAGACTTCTTTTGCATTCTCTGTCATTACCACAGACAGTTCTGTCCACTGCGTTTTGATATGGACCAGTTTGTCCAATAAATTCTTAGCATAAATCGAACCGCTGGCTCCCGTGATGGCAACAACAATTTTTCTCATAATGTGATAACCTGCTAAAGATGCAAAAGTTGCCGGAAGTTAGAAGAATTTGTGCAAACGTTTGCAAAGAGATTGTAGTAGAATGACTACAAGGGTAAAAAACAGCAGACTACAAAAATTGCTGTTGAACCATTGAGTAAAATCAATATGTCCTTTTTTTTTATTATTTGCCCAAAAAATGACAATCAAATATTTTGTGTTATCCTATTATTAACGATATTAGCAATGAATTTTCATAGGATAAGGTTTAATGGTTAATGGTTTTTGATTAGGGCCCCCGGTTTTCCAACCGGGGTTCTTTTTTGAATGAATGGCTGAAAGGCCTGAACATAAAAAATCCCTTCTCACATGAGAAGGGATTTTCTTTTATAACTATTTCAGATCGTTCTTAAAATCCTTTGGGCTGCTTAGCCGGTTGATTAGGTTTCTGAGTGTTTTCATTGCCCATGTTTTCCAGTATCCAGTTGGTCATCTTGCTCCACAGATGGAAAGTGGTATTGTCGGTCATACCACCGATGCCATGGTTTTTGTTGGGGTAATAGGCGCTTTCAAAATCAATATTGCTTTTCACCAGGGCAGTGATCATTTGCGTGGCATTCTGAAAATGCACATTATCATCAGCCGTGCCGTGAACGATCAGGTATTTGCCTTTGATCTTATCCGTAAAGTTGATCGGTGAGTTATCATCATAGCCTTTTGGATTTTCCTGCGGCGTACGCATATATCTTTCGGTATAGATATTATCATAGAACCGCCAGTTGGTTACCGGCGCTACGGCCACAGCGGCACTGAATACTTCATTGCCTTTGGTAATGGCCAGCGAACTCATAAAGCCTCCGTAACTCCAGCCCCAGTGGCCAATATTGTTTTTGTCAACAAAAGACATATTGCCCAGGTATTTGGCCGCATCAATCTGGTCTTCTATTTCAAACTTGCCCAATTGCTGGTAGGTTTTCTTTTTGAATTCCTCACCGCGGTAGCCGGTGCCGGTATTATCTACACTGACTACGATAAATCCTTTTTGAGCCAGCAACTGGTGCCAGGAGCTTACAGCGCCAAAACGATTGGCTACCTGCTGTGAGCCGGGGCCGCCGTAGTTGCAGAAGAGAACAGGATATTTTTTGGCAGGATCAAAATCGGCAGGTTTCAGCATCCAGCCGTTGAGTGTGTCGCCTTTGCTGTTGGGGATTTTAATGAACTCCGCTTTGCCATAACCATACTCTTCGAGCTTGCCTTTTAGTTTGGCATTTTCATTTACTGTTTTTAGCAGTTTGGCGCTGATGTTTTTCTTTTTGTCAACTACGATCTCGTAGTGGCTTACCACCTGCGGTGTATTGATGTCAGAACGGAAATCGTAGAACTGGGTAAATGCATCGTTGAACTCCACCCGGTGCCATCCTTCACCCTGGGTGAGCTGGTAGGTTTTTTTACCGGCAAAGTCCGTAACAAATAAACTACGGTCCATCGGGCGGGGATAAGCCATGGTGTAATAGATGCGTTTGTTTACCTCATCCACAGCATTTACATCTGTTACTTCAAAATTGCCTTTGGTAAGCTGTGTTTTTGTTTTACCATCGAGGCTGTAGAGATACAAATGACGGTAACCGCTCATTTCGCTGGTGAACATAAAGTTCTTTCCGTCCTTCAGCCACCACCAGTCATCGTTTATCTCTACAAAGTATTTATTGGTTTCCTGGTAAAGCAGGTTGCTGGTGCCTGTTTTAGCATCGGTAGCCAGCAGCTTCAGGTCATTCTGGTGACGGTTCATCCAGAATACCACCAGTGTATTATCATCCTTTGTCCATTTGATGCGGGGGATATAAATATCGCCCTGTTCGTACTGTGCTTTTACATCTTTGTTATTGGCTACATCATAAATATGGATCTCCACCTTTGAATTCTCTTCGCCGGCTTTGGGGTATTTGTAGGTGTATTGTTTGTTGTAAGCGTTGTCATATTGTGTGAACTGGTATTCTTTCACTTTGCTTTCGTCAAAGCGGTAGTAGGCAATATAGTTGCCTTTGGGGCTCCAGTCGTAGGCACGGGTGAATTCAAATTCTTCTTCATACACCCAGTCGCAGTTGCCATTGATGATCTCGTTCCATTTGCCGTCGGTGGTGATGGCCCTTGCACTTTTGGTAGCCAAATCATACATCACCAGGTTGTTGTTCTTTACATAAGCGATTTTGCTGCCGTCTGGTGAGAAGGTAGGATGGAGCACTTTCTCATTTTCCAGTTTGGTGAGTTTGCCGGCTACGGCATCGTATAAATAAACAAATGATTTGGAGGAACGGCGGTAGATCTGTTCTACCGATTTTTTCAGCAGAACGATATTGGCGTTTACCGGGTTATAAATGATGTCTTCCGGCTGGCCGAAGGGTTTGCCGTTTTCATCTTTCAGGTCGTCTGTTTTGATCTCAGGTTCTTTGGCGGCGTCGCCGAAATCGGCACGGACAAACTCGCCACGGAAAGTACCTTTTTTATAAATGTCTTCTAAAGTGATAGGTTTTTTCTGCGCTACCAGGGCTAAGGGCAGGATAAACAAGAACAGGAAAAGCTTACGCATAATCAGAGAATTTTTTGAGGGTATAAAAGTACAG
>CAYPBW010000124.1:0-8837 GCA_964409055.1 uncultured Chitinophaga sp.
TCAATCTCTCTGTGTCCTTTGTGTCTTCGTGGGAAACCCCTCTTCGCTTCAGCGGAATCATCTGTGCTAATCCGTGTTCATCTGTGGCCAAATACCTATTCACCGCAGGTGAATTATCATTCTCTCTTAATTTATTCGTGACATTAGCGCCATTCGTGGCTAACCTCATTCCGCTTCAGCGGAATCTTAGTGTCCTTTTGTATTTTTCTGTCAATCTCTCTGTGTCCTTTGTGTCTTCGTGGGAAACCCCTCTTCGCTTCAGCGGCAGTCAAATCACCCCTGTTGGTTATTTTGTTTGGCTGGTTTCATTAAATGCTATAACATTGACAGATCAATCCACCCCGCTGTCCGCCTGCACTCTGAAAGCTGAAAAACCTTACCTGCATTAGATCACTGTTTAAAACCACCGAATGCGAACCAAACTGTTGCAGGCATCTCTTCTGCTTTTTGCAGGCATCATCATTTTTACCAGCTGCGTATCCCAGAGAAAAACCGGCTGTGATACTTCCGGCAAGATCAAAAGAGAGATTAAATTCAAAGGCTTCCTTTAATAATGGCGGGAAATATATTGTAGCGGGCTTCGACAGGCTCAGCCTGACATGCTGCTTTATTTAAACGCTTTTCTCCTTTACCACCAGGCAATATGGAACCTGTAAACCAATGTGCCGCTGTGACACTATGGTTCAACCCAATAATTACCGGGCTTAGCGCCTGACACTGGTCATCCGGGTAAGTACTGGCTATACACTACCTTTAGCAGGAACAATTTTTTTCATCCCCTAATCAATAACCATGAGCCTCGCCCAACAATTCATTGCTGAAATACAGCAGGAAGCTGCCGCTACCAAACGATTACTTTCTATTGTTCCCTGGGAAAAAGGAGACTATAAGCCCCACGAAAAATCCATGACACTGAAACGCCTCGCATCTCATGTAGCCGAGATCAATGGCTGGTGGAAGGAATGCCTGGTACAGGATGAACTGGATTTTGCCAAAGACAGTGGCGAAAGAAAAGAACATGCGGATACCGGAGCGATGGTGGCCTGGCATGATGAACTGGTACAGAAAGCAGTGGCTATACTTCAAAATACTCCCGATGAAGAATTTGCCAAACCCTGGACCATGCGGGCCGGTGAGCAAATCTTTTTTACACTGCCCAAAGGAGAAGTGGTGCGCACCTGGTGCCTCAATCATTTGTATCATCACCGGGGGCAACTGACCGTCTATCTCCGCTTGCTGGATATTCCGCTGCCGGGTACTTACGGCCCTTCAGCAGATTTCCAGGGATAAAACATAGCCGGCATTACTGCTGAAAATACACTTTGCTGATCTTGCCTTTTTCGATAAGGTAAATGGCAACCGCATGTACCGGCTTCGGCCCAAAACCGGATACTTCTTCATGATCAATGACCATATTGCCCTGCACAACCCTGTTCTGCAAACGGCAAAAAAGTTTCGGCACTTTGGTGATGAAGAGATAGTCTTTCCGCATCTGCTCCTTTCCTTTTGACAACAGGGTATTGGGAAACTGGTAGATCTCAACATCTTCTGCATACGGCGCTAAAAAAGCTTCCAGGTTGTGGGCATTATAGGCATTCAGTTGCTGCTGCACCAGATCAACAGGCGAAATTCTAATCAATGAATCAGGATGAAACATCGCTCCCCTGTTCATCACCCATTCTATCTTTCTCCAGTTGCTCAAACTGTCCAGCGGGTTGGCAGACAGCAATAACATATTGGCCAGTTTGTTTTGGGCGATACTTCCCCATTCCTTTTCCTGTCCCATAGCCTTTGCGCCATTAATAGTAGACGCTTCGAGCAGTTGCCAGGTAGTTAGTCCTGCAGCCTGCATGGCTTTCAGTTCTTCAAAATAAGAAGCGGCATGCTGTGTGCCGGTATTGCCGGCATCGGTGCCGGTAGCAATGATGACGCCGCCATCAAGTAACTTCTTCAGGTTAACGGCCATCACAGAATCTGTATGCTGCTGCTTTTGATGCTGCGCCGGGTTTTTCAGGAAATTGATGTACATGCCGGCAAGGGCAGTATCCGGCAGCGGGTAATCAATGATGGTGCCTGCCAGTTCAGGATGAGTGATCTTTAGTTCATCCGTCGTAAAATGATAGGTATCACCCAGCACCTTGCCATAGTTGCCTGCTACCACTAAAGTGGGGCAGAGTACTGTTTTCTTTTCCTTAAGGAGTTTTATAAAATCATCCGGCACTATTTCATCATCCACACTGTGTACCAAAAAATCGGCGCCGGCTTCCACGGCCAGTTGTGCCGTGATGCGTTCGGTGGCATGCACGGCCACCCGTTTATTGTTTTTATGTGCTTCATCAATGGCTGCTTTTACCAGTGCCAGGTTTTTCCGGGCGCCTTTCTCTACATCTTTATCGGTAACGATATACCATATCTTGATAAAATCAGGATTCAGTTTCAGTTGTTCCTGTACCGATTTCCGGGTTCCTTCTTCAGTCAGCATTTCTTCAAAGGGAGAATCTTCCTTCAGGTTCTTGTACACTTCAGGAACATAAGTGGTCAGCAACGGACCGGTGATGCGGATCAGCGGTGCATAGTTTTTGGTGGTAAAAGAATCCCGCTGCCGCAAAAAATTATTAGTAGCGCCTACATCAATCACCGAAGTAATGCCGACTGATAAATAACGGCGCAGAAAATCTTCCATATGGTTATGCACCCATTGAATCTCTTCTGCATAGGGCCGGTATTTGCGCAGGTCTATCGCATCAGGTCTTGCATGTAATCCGCCGCTTTGAAAGAAATGTATATGGGCATCAGTGAAGCCGGGCACTAAATACTTGCCGGCAGCATCAATCACCTGTGTACTCCCCGGCAGTTTGAACACTTTGTCCTTATCCACGGAAATGATCTTATCTCCCGACACCAGTACCGTATAACCGCTGAGTATTTTCTTCTTCTCCACATCTACCACATGGGCATTCCTGATGAGGACCTGTGCATGCAGCAGCTGGGAACAAAACAAAAGGGTAATAAGGTTTACTGATCGCATAAGCATAGCTTTAGTCAGGTAAGTTACTTATTTACAATGATTGGGAAACAGAAGGGCCAACTTTAAGAGAAGCTTTGCTTTAATGTTACAACACTGAAATAATTATCCTGTACCTTTAACCTGCTTTATGCAGCGTAAAAATTTTATTTATACAATCGGAGGGCTCATTACCATGGGAACTTTAGCTGGCTTTAAACGATATACGGATGACCTGGAAGAACAGGAAGAAAAAATGCCTGTGCTTTTTATTGGTCATGGTTCACCGATGAACGGGATTGAAAACAATACATTCAGTGCGCAATGGGAGAAACAGGGAAAAGAACTGCCGGCACCGAAAGCAGTGCTGGTCATCTCTGCCCACTGGCTCACCAATGGTACGCATATCACGGCCATGGATCACCCGAAGACCATTCATGATTTTGGTGGCTTTCCGCAGGAACTGTTTGAAGTGCAGTACCCGGCTCCCGGTGATGCGTTGCTGGCACAGCAAACGAAAGAACTCATTAAATCCACCAATGTAGGTTTGAACCACGACTGGGGATTGGATCACGGCGCATGGACCGTGGTGAGGAGAATGTACCCGGATGCAAAAATTCCCGTACTGCAGTTAAGTATTGATTACAGCAAGCCGGCATCCTATCATTACAACCTCGCCAAAGAACTGGCAGCGCTGCGCAAAAAAGGAGTACTGATCATTGGCAGTGGCAATATGGTACACAATCTCCGCATGGTGGCATGGGATAAATTAGATACGCCGGGCTTTGGTTACGACTGGGCCATCGAAATGCATGAGCTGTTCAAACAAAAGATTACTGATGGCGATCATCCCGCACTGATCAATTATGAATCATTGAGCAAATCAGCAAAGCTGGCCATCCCCACACCGGATCATTATTACCCGCTGATGTATATACTGGGGTTGCAGGAGAAAAATGAAGCGCCTTCTTTTTTCAATGACCAGTTAGTGGCCGGTTCGCTCAATATGACATCAGTGAAGTTTGGATAACCGGCGATAAGTATCTTGCTGTGCAATTCAGTCTATGTTATCACATCTGCAATTGATTCAGCAATACAACCTGCTGCCGCATCCCGAAGGCGGCTGGTACAAACAAACGTATAAAAGTACCGAGTATATCAGTGCAGCCGCATTACCTGAACGCTTTGGTGGCGACAGGCCCTTTTCCACCGCTATTTATTTTTTGCTGGAAAAAGGAAATTATTCTGCCTTCCATCGCATCAAAAGTGATGAGTGCTGGCATTTTTACTTAGGCGATCCGCTGGAAATAATTGTTTTACAACCAGACGGTGAACTTACTGTCACTACATTGGGCCATGATATCACTAAGGGCCATTTATTTCAATATGTAGTTCCGGCCGGTTGCTGGTTTGCCAGTCGCCCTGCACCCGGCAGTCAGTATTGTTTTGTCGGCTGCACGGTGGCCCCCGGTTTTGATTTTGCAGATTTTGAAATGGCCAATGGGGAACAACTGGCCAGTGAATTCCCCCGGCACAATAACCTTATCAGGGAACTGTGCCGCCAATAAAGGTCACTTTTGTTCCAGTAACTTTTTTACTTCCTGTTTGATATAGCCGTTCTCAAAATAGCTGTACAGGTATTTGCCGGGACAGGTAGTTTGTTGGGAATAGTCACGGTGTGTGGCTACTGTTTCGTAAGGTATCTTATAGGTCCTGCTGCAATAAGCAATCATTTTTACCAGTGAAGCTAATTGTGCTTCGGGCACTTCCACTTCATTCAGGTTGCCCAGGCAGCAAATGAGCAGGTGTCCTTTCGGATTGTATTCAGTATTCGTTTCCCCAACTGTATTTATATTTCTTCCTTCATAGATCTTACCATCGGGTGCAATGAAGAAATGATAAGGCACATCGGCCCAGTTGCGGTCCTTGCCCATGCCCCATGTCTGAATACCTTTTATTTTTCTTACTGCATCATCCGTGACCAGCAGCTTTGTTCCTTCATGATGTACTGTAATGCGAACCGGCTCATGCCGCAGGTAAGGTATGGGATCATTGGCTTTCCACTCAGATCTTGGTATAATACTGAGATCCTTCATCCATGACTGAATTTTTCCGGAAGAAGAACAAGCCATCGCCATACATAACATAATAATAAGTGGCCAGTAGTTGGAACTCCGCATATAGGCTGATTGAATACTAAAAATACAGAAGAGAACTTATATCACTTAAGCCAATAAAAAAGGGCACCTGTACAGATGCCCTTTTTGTTCACCGTAGGAACCAATTATTTCAGATGCTTAGCAAGAGCTTTTGCTACATCAAACATAGAAACCTGTGCTTTACCACCAAAGATGGGTTTCAGCTTGGCGTCGTTGTTGATCATACGCCTGTTCTTGCTGTCCTGCAGTTTGTTGGCTTTGATGTGCGCCCAGATTTTCTTAACTGCTTCTGTACGGGCCAGAGGTTTGTTACCAACCACTGCTGCCAGATCAGCACTTGGCGTTAATGCTTTCATGAAAGCAGCATTAGGCTTACGGGCTGATTTTTTCTTAGCAGGTTTTTTTGCTGCGGGTTTCTTAGCAGCTTTTTTAGCTGGCTTCTTAGCTGCAGGTTTTTTTGCTGCAGGTTTCTTAGCAGCTTTTTTGGCGGGTTTTTTCTTAGTTGCCATGTTGTTTTAGATTTTGAATTGTTAACGGGTTTTCAGTATTACCGGTATCAAATATAGAGTATTTATTTATCCAACTCACTGAGAAAAAACTTTTTTTCCCTCTGAATATGCACATTTTTCATTGGGAAAAACAGGTGATGTTCTTCCGTTTTCATTGGGAAAATCAGTATATCCTCTCCTGCTGTATCCGTTGCAGTACTTAAATTGTGCTGCACAATCACCCGTTTTGTATATTAATATTCATAGTCATAATGCCCCCTCTCCCAATGAATGGATGATCCGGAACCTGCATGATCATTGGGAAAAAGCTGTTATACCGGGTCGATTTTCCATTGGTATTCACCCCTGGTATATAGAAAGAACCGGGCAGGAACAGCTCCGGCAACTGGAGCAATGGAGCACTCATCCGCATGTATTGGCCATTGGTGAATGTGGCCTTGATAAAGTATGCAGTACTGATTTTTCCCTGCAGCAGGAAGTATTTACCGGACAAATAAGATTGGCTAACAGTATACAAAAACCACTGGTCATTCATTGTGTACGGGCATGGGAGGAGGTATTTTCTCTGCTGAAAAAACAGGAAATTGCTGTTCCCGTCATCTTTCATGGCTTTGCAAAAAACGCTGCAATGGCCAGCCGTATCATAAACGATGGATACTATCTCTCATTCGGAAAAGCTCTGCAGCAGGAAAGAATAAGGGAAGTGCTTCGCTATATTCCGGCCGATCGCTTCTTTTTAGAAACCGATGACGCTGCACTTTCAATAGAATCAGTGTATGATATGGCGATTGATACTTTATCAATTGACCACAATTCACTTAGTTTGCAGCTTCAAAAAAATGCAGCGACTGTATTTGGCGCTGCAGCTGTTCAACTATGACAACGGATCTATCCTGGTTATCACGGACACAATTGCTCATTGGAGAAAAGGCGCTGCAACAGCTGGCCGCTTCGCATGTAATGGTAGTAGGATTAGGTGGCGTTGGTTCGTATGCGGCTGAATTTATTGCCCGCAGCGGTGTAGGACAAATGACCATCATTGATGGAGATGTGGTAGATCCGACCAACCGCAACCGGCAATTGCCTGCCCTTGCTACCAATCATGGTGTTGCCAAAGCCCGGATCATGGAAGAAAGGCTGAAAGCAATAAATCCTGAACTGCAGTTACAGGTGATCAAAGAATTTATTAACCCGGAGATGGTGCTGCAGCAATTGTCGCATCGCCCGGATTATATCATCGATGCTATTGACAGCATCACACCCAAGATCACTTTTATCCGCCTGGCTTATGAAAGTAAATTGCCGTTGGTGAGCAGTATGGGAGCCGGCGCCAAATTAGATCCCACCCGGTTACAGGTAGTGGATATTTCCAAAACCTATAATTGCCCTTTTGCACAGCAGATCCGGAAAAAACTAAAGGAGCATAAAATATACAGGGGAGTAAAAGTGGTTTTCTCCCCTGAAGAACCGATAAAGGAAAGCCTGATGCTTACCGATGGTAAAAACTATAAGAAGTCGGCCTATGGTACTATTTCGTACCTGCCCGCAGTGTTCGGAGCGGTAGCTTCTTCCGTTGTCATCAGGGACCTTATCCGGAAGTGAATGGTGGCTTTTTCTTACCGGGTAAATTTCTGTACCAGTGAATTAGATATTACCTTGAATTCATCGTTTTTCAATACGATCTGGTAACTGTTATTCATGGCCCTTATATTGGGATTGGAAAGGTGTTTTTCATTATAAGGTGACAGCATATCTTTTTCTTCTGTTACATTTCCCTTTTCATCCACCGTTCTCACAATTACCCTGTATTGAAAATGCCAGGGGTTGAGATCTTCTTCAAACTCCCCGTGTGAGTAAGAATCATTGAAGCCTTCAAAAATCAGTTCATTCACATGGTCTTTATGGTCCACCAGGTGACCCGTTATTTCAATATACTTGTCCAGTTCAGGATCATCCTGAACGATACCGCTATCCCAGATAACTTCACCGTTCAGGAAGATGACCATTCTGTTGTCAACATGTTTTACATTGATCCAGTATTGCTTTTCCATTGTACTTGTTTTTACTGTTTGCATTTGTTTCTATGAAATGTGCCGGATCCGGAAAGGCCATTTCATATTTTAAATTTTTAAAAAAATTAAGAGCCAAAGTTGTTAAACTAACAGGAAGGGCCGGATGATTTAGATTAACCTGTGGGCTGATATTTATTCCGGTAAGGGGCCGCAATGCCTGACCAAACTCACTATTATCAACCACCGCTCCTGTTAACCTCTGCACTTGAACCATGTTCCGGAATACTATTCAAATGATGAGGTTCACCCGGCTTAATGAGTCATCTCAGTTAAATCTGCTATTTCATAACAGTAAATTGAAACCCATGACGGCGTGAAAGGAGGATAAGTTATGCAGAACATCCTGCAGAATGATATAACTATACCTGTAGATACCATCCGGTTACAGGCTACCCTGACCATTCCCGGAAAAGTGATGGGGATTGTCATTTTTTCTCACGGAAGCGGCAGCAGCCGGCACAGTCCACGAAACAGGTTTGTTGCCGATATCTTAAACCAGCATCATATCGCCACCCTGCTGGCCGACCTGCTTACACCAGAGGAAGACGCTGTATATGCCAACCGTTTCAACATTGAATTGCTGACGGAAAGGCTTATTGCTATTACCCGGTGGATATCCCAAAGGGATTTTGGTCAAACGATTCCTGTCGGGTATTTTGGTGCCAGTACAGGGGCTGCATCCGCTTTAAAAGCAGCTGTGCAATGCAGCAATATTGTCAGCGCCGTTGTATCAAGAGGCGGCCGCCCGGATCTTGCTTCAGCTTCATTAGCTTATGTCAAAACGCCTGCCCTCCTTCTTGTTGGTTCGCTTGATGAAGAAGTACTGGCACTGAACCGGCAGGCATTGGAGCGTTTATCCTGCGAAAAACAACTGACAATCGTAGACGGCGCTACTCACTTGTTTGAAGAACCCGGAAAGCTGGAGGAAGTTGCCCGGCTGGCCACAGACTGGTTCCTTCATCATCTCCGGCAACCGGCGATTATAGATGATACTACCCCGAACCATTAAACTAAAGACCATGTTTTTCAAAAACCGATTTGATGCAGCTGCACAGCTGGCTCCTTTACTGAACAAGTATAAACATCAGGCCGC
>CAYPBW010000125.1:0-4338 GCA_964409055.1 uncultured Chitinophaga sp.
CCATTCAGCATTAAATAATTCTCGTCACCCCCGAACATCATCACATTAGGACTTGTCTTCCTGTTCTCATGTGAGACAATATTATTACGATTGCCAAAAAGAGAGATACTTTTTACTGAAGGGAAATTGAATCGCTGAACAAATAGCTCAGCTTCATCTTGTGTAATCAGTTTGCCAAGGTTTGACTTTTTTTCTTTGCGGCCACCTTTCTTGGTGAGCTTTACGTCCTGGTTGCCGCCGCCGCCAAAACGAATTTGTCTTTCCTTAAACCGAACGGTAAAACTATTGGCACCCATTGTAGAAAAACTCTCAGTAAATTTCTGGTTCATGGCTTTTATGGCAGTAATGATACCTACCAACGCCATGATGCCGAAAGCAATGATTGCCACCGTAAGCCCTGTTCTGAGCTTGTTTCCCCTGATAGTGCGGAATGCTAAAGAAAATATATCTGCAAAATTCATAACGGCACTTCAAAGGTAAATCCTTTGGAGTGTAGAATAACTGTTTTTTGACAGGTGGGACTTATTGAACTATTACCCGCTTAGAAATAGAGCCAGCCAATGATAAGATTGGGGTAAATACCCAGCACTATCACTAAAGCAGCCAGTGCAACCAGCGTCCATTTAAAAGCAGATGTTACTTGTATAGATTGGGGTTCGCCATCTTTAAAATACATGGCCTGAATAACCCGGAAATAATAATAGACACTAACTGCTGCCATAAGTACAGCAAAAATGACTAACCACAGGTTCTTGCCGGTAGCCATTGCAGCTTTGAGCATATAAAACTTTGAAAGAAATCCTGCCGTTAACGGAATACCGGCTAATGAGAGCAGGAAAATAGTCGTTGTTGCCGCCAGCAACGGATGATATTTTGCAAGACCATTGAATCCCTCAAACGTATAATCACTCATCTTGATGAGAATTGCAAAAATGCCAATTGTTGCCAGGCTGTACGCTGCAGTATAAAGCAATAAACCTTCCTTGGCGTCTGTATTCATGGCATACACGGCCAGCAACATAAAACCAGCCTGGGAAATACTGGAATAGGCCAACATTCTTTTTACGCTCTGCTGGAATACAGCTGTGATATTTCCAATGAACAGTGTAACAGCTGTTATTACTGCAAAAAACAGCTGCCATTGTGCCTGAAGATTTCCAAAGGTTTGATCGAACAAACGGATAAAACCAATGAAAACCGCTGCTTTTACAATAGTAGCCATGAATGAAGTGAATACGGTAGGAGCCCCGTCATACACATCTGGTGTCCAGAAATGAAAGGGAGCCACCGAAACTTTGAAACCCATGGAAAATATCAAGAGGAGCATACCGCCAAGCAGCAATGCGGAAGGCGCTGCCTGAGAATAAGTATCAATAGTGGCTGTATCAAAAGTCCCTTTTGCCCCGTAAACCAACGCAATACCCATGAGCATAATACCGGTAGAAAATGAACCCATCAGGAAATACTTCAATGAGGCTTCGTTGCTTTTTAAGTTCCTCTTGTCACTTCCTGTGAGGATATAGAGCGGAATGGAAATTATTTCTATTCCAAGAAACAATATCAGCAGCGATTTAAAAGAGGCTGTTAATGTAACACCACAGAGTATAAAGAAAATCAGCGCAAAATATTCAGCATAGTTCACCCCTACTTTTTCCATATCCTTTGCTGAAAGCAGCAAATAAATCAATGTAGAAGCAAAAATAATTGTATTAAATACCAGGGCAAACCGTTCAAAAGCGATCATTCCCCGGGTATTGATTTCAAAAAACTGAAACCCTGAAAATTCCAGCAGGTTCGCTACGATCAAAAGAACCATACCACCAATGGCCACATTACGGATAGTAGCTTTGGATTTCAGCAGAAAACTGCTGAACATCATCACAACTCCGAGAATAGCCGATAATATTAATGCGTTCATACGTTATTTATCACTTAGGTACTGTGGGATACCTTATTACTTCAAACTTATTTACAATTGACTCGGTCACAGCATTGGTCAGGTCAAGCACAGGCTGCGGGAATATGCCCATCCAGAAAATCAGGATCACAATTATCCCCAAAGCCAGTTTTTCATTGAACCGGATGTCTGTCACCTTTGCCGTAATGTCATTTACATTCCCATAAGCTACTTTTCTTACCATACGCAAAGTGTACGCAGCAGCTAATATTATACAGACACCAGCCATCACCGTAAACCAAACATAATATTGTGTATACGAACTAAGAATGCCATTAAAAATCAGGAACTCCCCAACAAAAGCGTTTGTCAGCGGCAAGGCAATATTGGCCAGGGCAATAATCACAAAGAAAATAGCCAGGGCAGGAGCGGTTTGTGCCAAACCTCCCAGCTCCGATATTTTACGGGTGCCCGTATTTCTTTCAATCCATTCTACCACGATCCAAAGACCAATAATATTGATGCCATGGCTGAACATCTGAATCATTACCCCCTGTATTCCGCTTGTATTTTGTGTAAACAACCCTGCGCATAGTAAACCTATATGGGCAATAGACGAATAAGCTACTAACCTCTTCAGATCATCCTGCCGAAGGGCAATCAGTGAAGCATAGATCATACCTATTATTGCGAGCGGAGTGATGAAATCTCCCCATTGAAAAGAAGCTCCGGAAACGATAGGAAACAGCCAACGAATAACGCCAAACACACCCATCTTTACCATTACGCCGCTTAGTACCATAGTAGTAGCGGTAGGCGCCTGTTCATAGGTGTCGGGTTGCCATGTGTGTAAAGGGAAGATCGGCATCTTAATAGCAAATGCTGCAAACATGAGCCAGAATACAAGGTTCTGCTGCTTACTGCTCAATGTAACGGCAACATCATAAAACGACTGAAGACTGAAAGACCTGTCAGTTGTTTTGCTATACACAAATAAAATGGCGATCAGCATCAGCAATGAGCCAACAAATGTATAAATGAAGAATTTGATGGTAACTGCAATTCTTTTTTCGCCACCCCATTGTGAGCATAGAAAATACATAGGAATAAGTGCCAATTCCCAGAAAAAGTAAAACAACAATGCATCCATTGCCAAAAACACACCCATCATACCGGCCTGGCCGAGGAGCATCAATGCAAAAAAGTTTTTGGCATTGTTATATGTTGTATTCCAGGTAGCAATAAAAATCAGCGGAAATGACACAGCATTTAATAATGTCAGCAGCAATCCCACCCCATCCAGTTTCACAGAAAAACTGCTGCCCAGCGCAGGCATCCATTCACATTGATGAGCCATATACTTTGCATCCTTCAGCAGGGTAAGACCGGCTAATGAAACAGCCAGGGTTATCAATGATGAAAATAATGCCCAGGAGCGAACCGTTTTCTCATTCTTCAGGAAGAAAGCAGCTAAGCCGGTCAGCAACGGAACCAATATCAATAAAACTGGAATCATAATCTATTTCTAATAAACCCGGTTATTTTCTAATAAAAAACTGGATGACAAAAAACACCACCATACTTAATACCATCAGCAGCACATAGCTACCTACCTGGCCACTCTGCAACAGACGTAACTGGCGGCTGCTGTAGTTAACTGCCTTTCCTACCCCATTCACCAGCCCATCCACCACTGATTTCTCAAATACGTTATTTAAAAATGAACCAAATCTCTTTAACGGCTTTACAATGGCCGCTTCATACAGCTCATCCACATACCATTTGTTCTCCAGCACTTTCCCCAAACCTGTTGCTTCTTTTGGCTGGTAATTACGAAAAACAAACCAGGCTGCTATGATCATTATAACCACTAACACAGTTGATAATCCCATCAGCATGTACTCCGTTGAATGAGAAACGGTATGTTCACCATGCTGTGCAATCACCGGAGAAAGAAAAGCTGTTAACTTATCTCCTCCATGCATAATCGCTTCAGGGATACCAACGAAACCGCCAATAATGGAAAGAACAGCCAATACGATCAGCGGAATGGTCATCGCAGCAGGGCTTTCATGCAAATGATGCTTTTGTTCCTCCGTACCCCGGAAGGAACCGGTGAAAGTGATGAACAACAAGCGGAACATATAGAAAGCTGTCAGCAAAGCAGCAAACAGTGCTATTCCATATAGCAGGGGACTTTTAATATATGCACTCAATAAGATCGCATCTTTGGAAAAGAATCCGCTAAAAGGCGGAATGCCGGCAATAGCAATACAACCGACCAGGAAAGTAATAAAAGTAATTTTAAGCTTTTTACTCAACCCTCCCATATTACGGATATCCTGTTCTCCGCTCATGGCATGGATAACACTGCCGCTGCCAAGGAACAATAAAGCTTTGAAAAAAGCATGCGTCATCACATGGAAAACAGCCGCCACATA
>CAYPBW010000125.1:4438-8769 GCA_964409055.1 uncultured Chitinophaga sp.
AGGGCAGAAACCGGTGTGGGGCCTGCCATCGCATCAGGCAACCAGGTGTATAGTGGAATCTGTGCACTTTTACCGGTAGCACCAACAAAAAGTAAAATGGTAATAACAGTTATATCCAGTGTTTTCAGCTTAGCAAGGTTTACAGCTGTAAATACTTCCGAAAAAGAAACAGTGCCCAGTTTAGCAATCAGCCAGAAAATGGCGATAAGGAAAGCAAGGTCACCAATACGGTTCATGATAAATGCCTTGCTGGCTGCTTTATTATATGCCGTATTCTTAAACCAGTACCCGATCAGCAGGTAAGAACAAAGCCCAACACCCTCCCATCCTATGAACAAGATCACAAAGTTGGCACCCATTACCAGCAACAGCATTGAGAAAACGAACAGGTTCAGGTAAGAAAAATACCTGCCAAAATGTTCTGTCTTTTCCTCATGCATGTAGGAAGTAGAGTAAACATGAATAAGAAACCCAACGCCTGTAATAATTAGAAGGAATAACGATGAAAGCTGATCAATTTTAAAAGCGAATGGGATAACCAGTTTTCCAACTGAAATAAAGTTGAAATAATGTGCATCATAGGTGTTTCCGCCTTTTACCTGCATAAATACCCAAATGCTGAGTATAAATGATGCGAGAATAGTACCACATCCCACCAGGCTGATCACTGGTTTGGATAAATGTTTTCTTCCTAATCCATTGACCAAAAAACCGATCAACGGCAACAGCGGAATAAGATAAACTATCTGTAAAGCATTCTGCATAATAATCCAGCCCTGCTGTTAATGTTTTAACCTGTTTAAAAAATTCACATCCACGGAATGTATATTCCGGTACATCATAACAATGATGGCCAACCCCACACTTACCTCTGCTGCTGCTACCACCATGATGAAGAATACAAATAACTGCCCGTCAGCCCCGGCTGCAGCATTGGTTTCTGCCAACCTCAGGTGATGCATTTTTGAAAATGCCACCAATAATAAATTCACTGCATTCAGCATCAATTCTATACACATGAAAATGATAATGGCATTGCGGCGTGTCAAAACACCCACTATACCAATGCTGAAAAGGGCGATAGAAAGAAATATATAATAATTGATGGGCATATTATTCTTTTTTACCAATCACCACAGCGCCAACCATGGCACTTAAAAATAAAATACTGCTTATCTCAAACGGCACCACATAAGTGCTGAACAATTCCTTTCCTAATGTCTGGATCAAACCGATATTCCCTTCTTTAACCAGGGCCTGCTGCTGTTTGATGTCAGAATCTTTCAATGCTGCCACTAACACAAGCAATAAGCAACCACCTGCTACAGCACCAGCCATTTTAAGCCAACGGCTTTTTTGTGGTTCAGTTTCTTTATTCAAATTCATCAGCATGATAACAAACAGGAACAAAACCATAATAGCCCCGGCGTACACAATGATATTGACAATAGCCAGGAACTGTGCGTTCAATAATATATAATGACCGGAAATAGCAAAGAAAGTGACGATCAGCCACAGCACACTGTGAACGGGGTTCTTACTGGTAATCATCATCAGGCCACTGAAGATGGCCATGACAGAAAGAAACCAGAATAGTATTTGCGTAATGTTCATATCTCAACCGCCAAAGCGGACAGCAATTAGTTTTTTCAATTAATTTTTCAAAGCTGCTTTTTCACCCAACGCCTTTTTATAAGCCTCCGGCTCATTGATTGGATGAGGAATCAGCAGGTCTTCCTTTTTATATATAAATCCTTTTCTTCCATAATTGGCCGGTGCGAAAGTCTGGGAAAGATAGATAGCATCCTTCGGGCAGGCCTCCTCACATAAACCACAAAAAATACAGCGCAGCATATTTATTTCATATTTCGCCGCATATTTTTCTTCCCTGTACAAATGCTCCTCACCAGGTAATCTTTCGGCAGCCTCCATGGTGATGGCTTCAGCCGGGCAGGCCACGGCACATAAACCACAGGCTGTACAATTTTCTCTTCCTTCCGCATCACGGTTCAATACATGCAGGCCACGGAATACCTGTGAAAAAGGACGTTTTTGCTCCGGGTAATTAATTGTAGGCCTTTTTTTGAACATGTGCTTAAAAGTAACAGCCATCCCCTTCAGAATATTCCACAGGTAAATTTTCTCCAATGCATTCATTGGCCTTCTGTCTACTGCTGTTGCTCTGTTTGTTAATTGCATAAAGCTTTTCAGCTTTTAAAATTTTCGCAAATATATATTTATGTCCTCACTTACTTTTTCAACCACAATATCACCGCTGCTGTAATGATCATATTGACCAGTGCCAACGGTATCAGTTTCTTCCAACCCAATCCCATCAGCTGGTCATAACGGAAACGGGGTATCGTCCAGCGAATCCAGATGAATACAAAGAGGAAGAAAAACGTTTTAGCCATCAAAGCGCCAAATCCAAGTATTGTCAGCAGGTTTTCAGACAATCCCCATTTCGTTTCATCCACAAAAGGCAAAATATCATACCCGCCAAAGAATAAGGTCGCCATTACTGCACTGCTGATAAACATATTAATATATTCAGCAAACAGGTAAAAGCCCAGTTTCATGGATGAATATTCCTGGTGGTAACCAAAGTTCAGTTCGTTTTCTGCTTCAGGCAGGTCAAATGGCGTACGGTTACATTCTGCCAATGCACAGACGAAAAAGATAATAAAACCAAGAGGCTGTAAAAAAATATGCCAGAGGTTATTACCAGTCATTTGGTTTCCAACAATACCGCTCATCTGCAATGTACCGGTCAGCATCAGTACAGCAATCAATGCAAGGCCCATGGCCAGTTCGTATGAGATCATTTGCGATGCACCACGAATAGCGGCGAGTAATGAAAACTTGTTATTGGAAGCCCATCCCCCTATCATTATTCCGTAAACACCCAAACTAACCACACCAAAAATGTAAAGGATACCAATATTAATATCTGCTATCTGCAAGGAAATATCACGGCCGAACAAATGAAGATTTCCTCCCCATGGAATTACTGCACTTGTCAGCAAGGCAGTTGTCATGGCCATGGCAGGACCTAGTATGAAAAGAAATTTTGAAGACGCCAGCGGGATAATTTCTTCTTTGAAGAACAACTTACCGCCGTCTGCCAATGGCTGAAAAATTCCCCAGGGGCCCGCACGACTGGGGCCACGGCGATCCTGCATCCATGCAGCCACTTTACGCTCTGCTAAAGTGGTGTACATAGCAATAAAAAAGGAAAGGCCAATGATACAGAGTATCAATGCTGCTTTCTCTACGATCAACCACAGGTCTAATGCCAGTAAATACATGGTCTGCTATTATTGTTCTTTCTTTTCAAATGTTTTACTTGTTGCCGGTCCGGGCAAAGCACTGATGTCAACACTGTTCACATCACTGATATCATGAATATCCATCAGCAGCTTCGGCGCCCTTCCACCCATCACTTCCGGCATTATTTCTTTTGGTTTTTGCATGCCTACATAATGGCCTTGTGAGATTACGGAGTGGCGGCTGATCTTAGTCGGACCTTCAATTACCCAGTCGTTTATATGCTTCTTATCAAAGCGGCAGGTATTGCAAATCCAGCCTGGCTTACCGTCATAACTCTGCACTTCACCCCACTGGTCTTTTCTGGCTGTTACACGCAAAACTTCATCCCCCCTTTGCCACAAGGTTACTTTACCGCAACATTTATCACAATCACGGTGTGCATCCACTGGCTTAGTAAACCATACCCTGTTTTTAAAGCGGAATGTTTTATCAGTTAATGCTCCTACCGGACATACATCAATCATATTTCCACTAAAATCATTATCAATGGCTTTGGAGATATACGTTGATATCTCAGCATGATCACCCCTGTCCAGTATTCCATGAACACGGTTGTTAGTGATCTGGTCGGCTACATAAGTACAACGATAACAAAGAATACACCTGGTCATGTGCAGTTGTATGTATGGGCCAATATCTTCTTTCTCAAACGTTCTTCTCTTGAACTCGTAGCGGGTACCTTCCTTACCATGCTCATAGCTGAGATCCTGCAGGTGACATTCACCAGCCTGATCGCAGATAGGGCAATCCAAAGGATGATTCAATAATAAAAACTCTACAACACCGGCTCTTGCATCCAGCACTCTTTCACTGGTAATATTTTTTACTACCATTCCATCCATTACTGTGGTACGGCAAGAGGCCACCAATTTTGGCATTGGTCTCGGATCGGCAGCTGAACCGGCTGCCACTTCTACTAAACAGGTTCTGCACTTACCACCGCTTCCCTGCAGCTTGCTGTAATAGCACATGGCAGGAGGTGTCACATCGCCACCAATTTG
>CAYPBW010000126.1:0-8699 GCA_964409055.1 uncultured Chitinophaga sp.
GTGGGTTACTTTTACAACCTCGTATGAACTGTATATCTACCCGCTTGCCTTACCGTCAGACAGGGGCTTTCTCGAAGATTGCCATGGATTATATTGATCAGGCTGATGCGCTAAAGCCTTTTTTTGCATTGCCGCCAAGTTTGCAGGGCTTGCAAAAAGCAATCGAAAACCGTAAGCAATTTGCCACCAACCGGGAAGTGCTGGTACAGGAATTAAAAAAACAATATGAGAATATAACGACTTCAAAAAAAGTAAAGGCAAATATTGAATTGTTGTCATCGGCTGATACATTTACCATTACAACTGCACACCAGAATAATATTTTTACAGGTCCGCTTTATTTCATCTATAAGATTGTTCATGTCATCAAACTGGCCGATTGGTTGAAGACGAGTTTGCCTGCCTGCAACTTTGTTCCTGTTTTTTATATCGGTTCGGAAGATGCAGACCTGGATGAGTTGAACCATATTCACCTGGGCGGCGAGAAATTGGTTTGGCAAACCCAACAAACCGGCGCTGTGGGCCGGATGAAAGTGGACAAGGAGCTGGTAAAGCTGATTGGGCTGATGGAAGGGCAACTGGCAGTATTGCCGTATGGTAAAGAGATCATTGCGATGCTCAGAGAGTATTACAAAGAGGGGGCAAGTATTCAGCAGGCGACTTTTCATTTTGTAAATAATTTATTTGCTGAATATGGGTTGGTGATAATACTGCCGGATAACCCGGAATTGAAGCGGCAAATGATTCCTCTTTTCAGGGATGAGCTACTGCACCAGCATTCAGCAGGAATTATTGAAAAATCGGCGGCGCAACTTGAATCAGCCGGTTATAAAGTGCAGGCCAGTGGCCGGGATATAAATTTATTTTACCTGGAAGAAGGAATCCGTAACCGGATAGAGTATAAGAAGGGACAGTACCATGTAGTGGATACAAAACTTGTTTTTACAAGAGAAGAAATTTTGGAGGAACTGGAATCTCACCCGGAACGATTCAGCCCTAACGTAATACTGCGTGGATTGTATGAGGAAACAATTTTACCCAATATTGCGTTTATCGGCGGAGGAGGTGAGACGGCCTACTGGCTGCAGCTGAAAGACTTGTTTGTACATTATGCCATACCTTATCCTGTACTGATTCTTCGCAATTCCTTTTTAGTGGTAGAGAAAAAATGGCAGGAACTGATTGGAAAATTGAATTTGACGATTGAAGATTTCTTTTTACCCGAACAGCAATTGCTCAATAAACTGGTGCTGCGTGACAGCAAAAACGATGTGAAACTAAACGGCTCACTGGATGAAGTAGAGAAACTATACGAATCATTCAAAAAACAGGCAGCAGCTATTGATACTACGCTGGAAAAACATGTGGATTCTTTGAAATCCAAAACAGTGTACCGACTGCAGGAACTGGAAAAGAAAATGCTGCGGGCTGAAAAAAGAAAGTTCAGTGACCAGCAACGACAGATACAAACAATAAAGGCACAGCTCTTTCCCGGCAATGGTTTGCAGGAAAGGGTAGAGAATATCGCTTACTACTATGCCCGCTGGGGTGCATCGTTTCTCAAAACTATCTATGATAATTCACTTGGGCTGGAACAGGAGTTTGCAATCTTATCTGAGCAGTAGAAATTATTATCGCTTCCTCAAATAAAGACTTAGTGTAAATCCATTCTTTTTCAAAGATGACAGGGCACTGGCATAATTGCTGGTAGCTGCATCATCTTTCCATTCAGAAAAGCCGGCTGAATATTTTAATTCAGGCGATAAAATGATTCCTGATTTCAGCAAATTGATATCAACACCCAGTCCGCCATCGCCAAGGAACAATGATTTTTTTACCGGTAGTATCTCATCTGTTGAGGCTGCACCATTCAGCATATAACTGAATGAAGGACCCAGAGCGATATAAGGAGCAACATTCTTATTGCCCAGCCTTATTATCAATGGAAGCGAAACATTGACTGAACTGCTTTTCACACTAACTGTTTCGGTTGTAATGGGCCCGCCGGTAACATTCCGGCGCTGAAAATCGATATCGGTATTGCCAAAACTTACCGTTGCAGACGGTCTTACAGAAATGCTTCCGCCAATATTTACCTGGTAAATAATACCGAGGTTGCCACCGGGAGCAGAAGCAGCATCCACACCAACAAAACCAGTGTTTGCATTGCCGGAGTAGGTGGGATTAGACTGGCTTAATCCAGCACCTGCAGTGAAGCCAAAACTGGCCTTTCTCAATGGCGTATTATTCTTTTTTGTGTCATTTGGTTTTTTTCTGATAGCTTTTTGAACCAGTGCCAGTGTAGTTAAGGCACATGTCCATTTAGGAGCAGTCTTTGCGGCCTTGTCAGCATAATACAATGCGCTGTCTGTTTTATTATTGGCAAGATGCAGTAATGCCAGTTTGTTTTGAATATAAGCTCCGTTCGGATCGATCTTCAGGGCAGCATAAGCATTTTGAAAAGCCATTTCTTCATTGTTCGATTTCAGCAGGTACATTCTTCCGAGCAGGGCATTGGCAAAATCCGGGTCATCTTGTCTTACCAGGCTAATCGCTTTTTCCAGTCGTTGTCCCGCTTCGTAGTTTTCTTTTTTCTCTTTGGCAGAAGGTTCATCGCTGCAATCCAGGTAACGATTCACTCTTTGCTGTGCATCATTGATAATTTCAACGGCCAGCGTTGATTGTGCATCCAGTGTGTATGGATTGCCGTTATATTTTTTATCCAATTGCTGGTAGTAATACTCTGCTGATGCATCACCAGTTAATCTCTTTTCCCTGATGGCTTTATAGAACAGGTTATATGTTTCCTGCAGGGTTGTATCTGCCCCGTAAAAGTCAAATGCGTTATTCAGCGTTCCTTCGAATGAATCTCCTGCCCGGTTTTGTTTTTTTTGTTGCAGCCATTTTTGCAAATAAGCGGCATCCACCTGGCTGATTACGTTTTCGCTGTTGGCATCGCAGCAGAAATAAGGTTGTTGTTTCTTCTTGAAACGCTGCTGCGCTACAGAGGGAACATTCTTATCTACATATTTCCTGATCTCTGAATAAGTGATTTTATTGTCTGCACTTCCTTCCGTATCAGCCAGGCCGCTTAAGCCATCCACCAAATACCAGGTAAACAAACCATGCCCGTTGCCAATGGAAGCATCTTCCAGCGATTCCTGGCCGGCTGCGGTGGCCAGCATCATGATTTCACCCACTTTTTTTTCTGTAACGGCAGTATTTAAAAAACTCAAGCCTTCAGCGCCACCGGGCAATTCATTGGAGCGGCAGGCATCCATCACAAAAAAAACTTCTACTCCTTTAGCCGTTTCAGCAGCTATCTTTTTTTTCAGGTTGTACAACTGAATGGCGCCCCCGACCAGGTAGTTATTCTTGTCGCCGGCAGGATTACAATCATAACCCAAGAAGAAATACTGGTCTTCATCAATCGCATCACCATGACCGGCGAGATAAATAAAAAGCCGGTCGCCTTTTTGAAGTTGTTTATATTTTAACCACTGAAAACCCTTTGTCCAGAAATTGGCACTCATTGCCTGGTCGTTGAGCAGGCAAAAAATATTGTCCTCTTTTACACTACCACCGCCGGGAGATTTTAAAAAGTCCCTGAACAACTCGGCATCTTTATCTGCATAGGTAAGTGGCCTGACATATTTGTATTTGGAAATACCCATTACAATTGCAAAGGTTTGCGGCCCGGTTATAGAAGGATCACGGGGCTTGAGCGGTGTTTGTGCAGTACCGGAATTTGCAAAGAGCAAAACATATATTGACAGAATGAGTAACAGCTTTTTCATATTACCGGCCGGTTTTGGTTAGGTTGATTGATCAGTAAAATACAGAATTTCTGACAGCCTGCTTAATCCTTCTGGACAATGACCCGGAAAAGGGTGCTGCTTCCATTGTCGTTATCGGATGTCAAAACAAGGTGCAGGAAGCCGGATGTTTCCTTTGTAATGCAAACGGATTCAATTTTTTGGCCTTTAAAACCAGGATCCAGTGATTCAAGGTCAATTATTTTATCAGGATTGATGGCCTTCCATCTTTTTTTACTGCTGATGTTATTTATGAACCATAGATAACTTTTGCCAATAGTCCCGTCATCCATGCTGTTGCGGGTATCTTCAGTAGAGACTGTGAGAAGGAGCCGGTCACTTTTTGAGGCATAGGCCAATCCTGAAATACCGCTGAAAAGACTGCTGTCTGTATTGGAGCCGGCCAGTATTACAGCAATAACTGCCTGAGATTGCTTTTGCCAGAATATTTTGTCTGTGATGATGAGGTGGTTTTTAGGGTAACCTTTGCTGCCTCTTGATGAAAGTACAAATGAACCCGGAATAGCAGCAGCACCTTCAATATTCAGTTCCTTAATCCCATTTAGATGCAGACGGCTGTAAAAAGTGTCAAGTCGTATACTGTCATTTTTTTTATTACTATAATCAATTAGCCATCCCACATTTCTCTGCGGTGAGGCGGAACCAGAGCCCAGCAACAACAAATGACCGTCATTTGTGAAAGCAGCAGCTTCCAGGTCTGGTTTAATGGCTTTAGGTATTTTCTTCTCATTTCCCGGGTAGAGGCGAATTGAGTCAACAACAGACAAACTGCTGTCCAGCACCATCAGTTGTGTGGCATCATCACCGATAACATAAAAATTTTTATTGTGATATTCTATTCCGGATGCCGAAGGGTAAGAGGGGAATTCAACAACTTCTTCGAGTAATTCATTACTGCCACAAGAGGTTATGAAAAATAGCAAACCGAATAAGGCAAAACGGAAATACATGCTGGCTAACAGAAAGGTTAATCAAATTTATTTTCCCATCCTTCCTTTTTCAGTTTCTCCACTTTTACGAGCACTTCATTGTTCAGCGAATTTTTATAGTCTGCCACTTTTTGTGAGATGCTTTCGTCTGCAGTGGCAAGAATTTCTGCTGCAAGGATGCCTGCATTCTTAGCAGCATTCAGCGCAACAGTACCTACTGGCACACCATTGGGCATTTGCAGGATAGATAAAACAGAATCCCAGCCATCTATTGAATTGGAAGATTTGATGGGAACACCAATTACCGGCAGTACCGTTACGGATGCCACCATACCCGGGAGATGTGCTGCCCCACCAGCCCCTGCAATGATGACTTTCAATCCTCTGTCCTTTGCCTTTTGGGCATACTCGATCATACGGTGAGGAGTACGATGTGCAGATACAACCGTTACTTCGTGGGGGATGCCAAATTGTTTCAGGATGTCTGAGGCAGCCTGCATTACATTCAGGTCACTGTCGCTGCCCATGATGATGCCAACCAAAGGATTCATGCTGATAAATTTGATTTCAAAAGTAACCAGAAAGCATTAACCGGCAACCAATTCTATTTTACCAGTTCACCTTTTAATCGCAACAATTCTGTTTCTGCCAGTTTCGTATTATAACGGGCTGTAATCAGCCTTGTATAAGCATCCTGCAAGCTTTTTTCAGCCTCTTTCAATTGAATAAGGGTGGTAGAGTTCAGTTTATAGACCTGGAAAACAATACTGACATTTTCTTTTGCCAGTAAAATATTTTCTTCTTCCAGGGCCAATGCTTTCTTCTGTTGTTCGTATTCCAGGAAGGCATTGATCACAGAAAGATTGAGTAACGATTTCTGGTTGTCAAAAAACATTCGCTGGTATTGGATATTCAATTCCTGCTGCCTGATAAGCCGTTTGGCATTGAAGCCATTAAAAATCGGTATTGTAGCGGTGAGTCCATAATTAAAACCTTTGTTCTGACTGAAAACCGGCAGGGCAGGGTTCAGGGCAAGGTTATTGTTATTCCTTGAAAAGTTATAAGCCGAATTGAATGAAACAACCGGGAACCTGTCTGCTTTTAATTCCTTTAATGTCAAGCCGGCTATGTCTATATTTTTCCGTGTGATCAATAAGCCGGGGTTTGTGGATTCAAGTCCGTTCTGAATATCGCCTAACGAAAGTTTTGTATTTAAGGGAATGGAGTCGCTTACATCATAAGGCGGGGCATCCAGCACATTCATAGCCTGGTTAAGTTGTTCTTTCAGCTGGCTTATTAAAGTAAGCTGTTCCAGTTGTAATGCCTTTTGAGCATTATTGTCCACTTTACTTTGCAGCACATCGGGTTTGGCGCCTACGCCAATATCCAATTTGTATTGTGCCAGTTTTACTCTTTCCTGGCTCAGAAGGATCTGTTCCTCAATTGCTTTCAGTAGTTGCTTTTGTCTTACAATATTGTAGTAAGTATTTATGACAGTCGCTACCGTATTGATGATCTGTTGCTTGATACCTAACTCTCCGAGTTTTACGAGTTCTTCTGCTTTATCTCTTGTGGCAAACATCCGCAATCCGTCAAATAATGTCCAGTTGAGGCTCACACTGCTGTTCAGGTTATTTGTTTTTACTTTGCCCTCTCTTTTGGTATTGTTACTGAATTCCTGTGTTTGTTTGTTGTTGTTCCAGGTTGTACCAAGATTGCCATTCAGTCTTGGCAAAAAAGCTGCATTGCGGTAGGAGTAATTAAGTGCGGCAATGGCAGAATCATTTTTTGACAGTTGTATATCAAAATTTTGTTTTAAGGCTGTAGCTATGGCTTCTTCGAGGGTAAGCAAACGCTGTGCACCGGCTTGCAGGGTTATGGAACAGAGTATAAAAAACAAACTTCTTTTCATAATGATCTTGTCGTCTTAAGAATGTTCTGTAACAGGTTCGGTTACTTTTGTTTCCTGGTGAATAAACTGGTCGATCTCACTCTTCTTCTTTTTACCGGACATAAAAGAGTACATAGCCGGGATTACGAATAAAGTAAGTACCAATGAGAATAAGATGCCTCCAACAATTACAACGCCAAGCGGAATGCGGCTGGTAGCAGCGGCACCTAAAGACAATGCCAGTGGTAAAGCACCCAAGGCCATGGCAAGGCTGGTCATAAGAATCGGGCGGAAACGTTGTGTGGCAGAATAAATGACTGCTTCTTTCTTTTCCATTCCTTTCAGCCTGTTCTGGTTGGCAAACTCTACAATAAGGATTCCGTTTTTGGTCACAAGACCAATTAGCATAATCATACCGATTTGAGAAAAGATATTCAATGTGTGACCAAATAACCACAATGACAGAACAGCACCGGCAATGGCCAGTGGTACAGTAAACATGATGATCAGCGGATCGATAAAACTTTCAAACTGTGCTGCAAGGATCAGGAAGATCAGTCCAAGAGCCAGTAAGAAAGCGAAGCTGGTATTGCTGGAACTTTCAGCAAAATCTCTCGATGAACCGGAAAGAGAAGTGGTGAAAGTTTCATCCAGTAATTTATCAGCTATCTTATTCATTTCTTCAATACCGTCTCCAATGGTAAACCCGGGCTGCAAACCTGCAGAAATAGTGGCAGATTTATAACGGTTGAAGTGATAGATTGTAGGAGGTGTGTTGGATTCATAAGTGCTGACCAGGTTATCCAGGCTGATCATTTCACCCCGGCTGTTTCGTACAAAGAGCATCTTAAGGTCGTTGGGGTCATCTCTGTCAGTTCTTGCTACCTGGCCCATTACCTGGTACTGCTTACCGTCTTTGGTAAAATAGCCGAGGCGACGGTTACTGTAGGCCAGTTGTAATGTTTGTGAAATATCGTTGACACTCACACCGAGTTGCGCTGCCCTTAAACGGTCGATTTCTACTCTTAATTCAGGTTTGTTGAACTTGAGGTCAACATCTGCATTCATCAGCACTTTGCTTTGCCTGGCTTCTTCCAGTATTTTTGGAAGTATCGCAGTCAATTTATCAAAGTTGTTATTCTGGATAACAAACGAAACAGGTTGTCCGCCACGGCGGTTAACTGAGATAGTTTGTTCTTCAATAGCAAAAGCTCTTCCCTCATTGTATTTGGGAAGCTGACGGTTTACCATGGCCACAATTTCCTTCTGCGATCTTTTTCTTTCATTGGGTGGTATCAATGTTACCCGTACAAAACCCGTATTGGCATTTCCTGAGCCGGTAAAGCCGGGGGAAGTAACGCTCAGTACCATATCTTTTTCAGGCACAGAGTCGAGCATGAAATTGGTGAGCTGGTTTACAAACCGGTCCATGGCATCAAACGATGTTCCTTCAGGTGCTGTTAATTGTAGCCTGAACTGGCTTCTGTCTTCCATTGGGGCTAACTCTGACTGAAGATTGCGGCCGATGAAAAAGATGGCAGCAATACACAAGCCAATAAGCACAAAAGCCAGTCGTCTTACTTTCATAAACGACCTCAGGGCTTTTTGATAGGTATTCTCCATCCAGCGGAAGAAGGGTTCGGTCTTTATATAAAACCAGGAATGTTTATGAACATCTTTTTTGGTAAGCTTTACGTTCAGTACCGGTGTCAATGTCAGCGATACAAATGCGGAGATAAGTACAGCGCCGGCCACCACAATACCGAATTCACGGAAAAGCCTTCCGACAAATCCCTGTAAGAAAATGATCGGTAGAAATACAACCGCCAAAGTGATAGATGTGGCGATAACGGCAAAATAGATTTCTTTGGAACCCTCCACTGCGGCCTGCCACTTGTTCATGCCCTTCTCCATTTTTTTGAAGATGTTTTCTGTAACAACGATACCGTCATCCACCACAAGGCCGGTAGCCAGAACAATGGCCAGTAATGAAAGCACATTGATGGTAAAACCCATCAGGTACATAATGAAGAAGGCGCCAAT
>CAYPBW010000127.1:0-8678 GCA_964409055.1 uncultured Chitinophaga sp.
CTGGCTTCTTGTATCAACCTGAAAATAACCGGCGGGGCGAATAAATTATCTTTTACAATACGGACATTCTCCGGCACATATTTCAGGCATTTGGTTTGCCCGCCACCGCTGCAATGAATTAACCCGTTGATAGTATCAAAATGATTCTCCAGTAATTTTTTCATGACTGGTGCAAATGTCCTTGTAGGGCTTAAAAGTAGCTTGCCTGCTTCAAATGCCTCTGCATCATCCTTCACAATATCTGTCATTCTGTGCGGACCAATATAAACTACTGATTCGTCCAACGACGTATCATAACTCTCCGGAAACCTGGCTCCATATGTTTTATGCAATACATCATGCCTTGCGCTGGTAAGCCCGTTACTGGCAATACCACTGTTATAAAAAGATTCGTAATTAGCCTTACCAAAGCCTGCCAGACCCACAATTACATTACCCGGTTTTATCTTCTCGTTGGTGATCAATTTATCTTTTGGCCATCTTGCCGTCATAGTTCCGTTAACAGCAATAGTACGTACTACATCACCTACATCTGCAGTTTCACCGCCCATAAAGCTGATGTTTACACCAAAATCCTTCATCGTATTGAAAAACTCCTGCGTACCGTTGATCACTGCTTCCAATACTTCTGCCGGGATAACATTCTTATTCCTGTCTATTGTGGAAGAAAAAAGGATATTATCATAAATACCGACACATAGCAGGTCATCCAGGTTCATCACAATGGCGTCCTGTGCAATACCTTTCCATACAGAAACATCACCCGTTTCTTTCCAGTACAGGTAGGCTAAAATACTCTTGGTACCGGCCCCGTCAGCATGCATTACATTCACCCATGCATCATCGCCACATAAAACATCAGGATATATTTTACAAAAAGCCGTGGGAAAGAGGCCTTTGTTTAACTTTTTGGTAGCCTCATGCACTTCTTCCTTCTGTGCAGATACCCCTCTTTTACTGTATAAACTCATAGTTTTAAATACCCGGCAAATCTACTGTTCAAATCCCAAAACGCAGTTACCAATTTATCAAGTAGTTTTGCCCACTCAATTATGAAAATACATCGTGATATAGAGCAACTTCCGTCTTTTCAAAATGCAGTTATCACCATCGGCACTTTTGACGGTGTGCATATGGGGCACCGGCAGATAATTGAAAAACTGAAGTCAGAAGCAAAAGCCATTAATGGCGAAACCGTTATTATCACCTTTCACCCGCATCCCAGAAAGGTTGTATCGTCTGCTATTTTAGGTATCCGTTTAATTAATACCCTGGAAGAAAGGATTGAACTGCTGGAAGGGTTAGGCATTGACCACCTTGTAATTGTTCCCTTTACAGATGCTTTTGCCAACCAGCCGGCAGAAGATTATGTAAAAAACTTCCTTATTGACAAGTTTCATCCCCACACTATTATTATTGGTTATGATCACCGGTTTGGCAGGGACCGGCTGGGAGATTATCGCTTGCTGGAAAAAATGGCCACAATCTTTGATTACAAATTGAAAGAGATTCCCAGGCATATCCTTGAGAATATTTCCATAAGTTCCACCAACATCAGAGAGGCTATTCTGCACAGCGATATTTCTACAGCCAACAGGTTACTGGGGTATGAATTCTTCTTTTCCGGAGAAGTGGTGCATGGTGATAAACTTGGGCGCAAACTGGGATACCCAACTGCCAATCTTAAAATCCAAAATGAAGAAAAGATAATACCGGGCAATGGAATTTATGCCGTGTATGCAAAATCCAAAGAATCTGCACAGACGTTAAAAGGCATGATGAGTATCGGATTTCGTCCTACTGTTGATGGCAAAAAAAGGGTTGTTGAAGTAAACCTGTTCGATTTTGACAAAGAAATTTATGGGCAAATACTGAAGGTGTATGTAAAAAAGTTTCTAAGAGAAGAAGTAAAGTATGATAGCCTCGATGCCCTGGTAAAACAAATCGACCAGGATAAAATCAACAGCCTGAAAGTGCTTTAAATCAAATAAAAAAGACAACCCACCAGGGTTGTCTATTTTTATATTCTTACTTATTATTTACTAGTACTTGATTTTATATTCCAGTTTTGACGGATCGGCAAAAAAATCATCGAGATCAGCAGTAATGGTTACCTTCTTTTTATCCTCAGATAATTTAACCCCCTTCCCTTCAGCTTTTTGGGCCGGCCTGGGCAGGTTAATTACATAGGTTGCCTTCATGGAAAGGCCCATTGCTGATGCTTCTTTCATACCCTTCAGGAACTCATCACTCTCTGCTCCTGCATATTTATCCTTATCCAATTTTCGAGTAAGTTCACCATCAGAGTATTCATATTTGTAATAATCATCGAAACTGCTTGTTTCAGGCATTTCGTTATTACCGCCCATCGGAGATCCATCGGCCATCTGTTCCTTCATGGCTTCAGACATGGCTTTACCAGAAAGCTTGTTGACCATTGTAATATCTGAGGGTTTGCCAAAAGGAAGGGAAAGACTGGTTAAAAACTTTTCATCCTTAATATTCATGTTCACTCTCAGTGATCCCTTACGCAATATTTCCTTTTCTTCAGGAGTCAGGTTAGGAATGCTGTCGGCACCCTGTGCCATGGAAATAACGGTATCCTTGGCCATATCACCTGCTTTTTCAAGGTCCCCTGCTCCGCCCATTTGTTTAGCCAGGCCAATGAGAGCACTAAAATCATTGGTGTTTACAACTGTACCGCTTCCGTCCTCATTGATGGTAATTTCCTGTGTGGTTTCAAGACAGCCAGTCAGTAAAAAAGTGAAAGCAAAAAGTGAAAAGAGTAATTTTTTCATGATTTGTTTTTTATTGCTTATTTAGTTCAAATGCTTTTAATAGTTGCTCAAAAAGATGTTCGCTGAATTTGAAAAGTTGCACAAAGAAAAGGCTTTTGGCGAAAAAGGTTACAAATTGTTCAGGCCATCATTTTCACTACCATTTCCTTCATCAGACTTGCGTCTTCTGTAGCCGTACTGCCCACCCCAATGCTTTTAAGATTGTAACTATGCAGTAATAGGAGGGCTTTTTCCACACCGGGGTAAGTATATAACCGGGCGGCCTGCATATATTCCTTCATAAAATATGGATTCACTCCAATAGCCGTAGCAATGGTTTTTTCATCGGTAGTGCCAGTACCAAATATCATAAACACCTTACTAAAAAAACTATAAATAGAAGGTAGTACCAGTTGAATCGGGCCTGCCTTGGGATTAGCTTCAAAATACTGGATAATGCGAATACTTCTCGCCAGGTCCTTTGCTGCCAGCGCAGCCTGAAGCTCAAACACATTATAATCCTTACTTACCCCTATATAGTTCTCAATATCATCCTCTGTAATATTGGTTCTTTTACTAAGGTTTACAGAAAGTTTATTAATCTCATTTTCTATCCGTGACAAATCATTACCAATATGATCTACCAGCAATGCAAGCCCTTTTGGAGTAATTGTCAACCCTTTGGAATGGACTAAATTTTGTGCCCATTCGGGCACCTCACGGTCATACAGTTTTTTGGTGGTCACCATCACTCCCTTTTCTTTAACCAACTTGGCAAACTTCTTTCGGGCATCCAGTTTTTTATCTTTATAAGAAACTACAAATACAGTTGACGTAAGTGGATTTTCCACATAAGCTTCCAGCTTTTCAATATCTCTCATTTGCTGCGCTTCTTTCAGCAACACTACCTGTCTTTCTGCAAACATCGGATAGCGACGGCAGGCATTAATAATATCTGCCCAATTTGCATCTTTACCATAAAAAATACTGAGATTGAATGAGGACTCACTTTCCGGCAGAATGTTATGTTCTGCATAATCGATGACTTTGTCTATAAAATATTCCTCTTCCCCTTCCAACCAGTAAATTGGCTTAAAAGAGTTCTTTTTCCAGTCATCCAATATCTTTTGCACATTCATAAGCCACTAAATTACAGGCTTTCAGGCTTGGATATTGCAATAAAAATCCACGACTGTGAAAAAGGTGCCGGATTTTCTGGCACGGTTTTAGAAATTTCTGTGCCCGGATAAGTTTTTTAACAGGAAATAAAAAAAACTGATGCAACGGCTGAAGTACCTTGCAGCCGGATTCAGTAATCCTGATAAAATCAATTAACAAAAATCTAAATTCCTTAATATGGCAGAGACAAACTACCCTTCCGCTACCGGAAGTACACCGGTTCAGCCGGTGAAGAACAGCAATTCCAAAAACATCATTATTGGAGCTCTGGCTGCAGTCGTACTGGGTTCCTGGGGTTACTTTTTATGGGACAAGAATAAGTCCAGTGAAAAGATTTCCAATCAGCAAACCCAGATTACATCCCTTGATTCTGCAAAAACAGAGATTCAAATGGAGTTTGATAATGCGCTGGCACGCCTTGATTCTGTAACTGGCGCCAACAACAATCTCCAGGGCCAGTTAGCTGACAGGCAAAAAGAAATTGATGCTAAAAAAGCGGAAATCCGAAAAATTCTGAATGATAAAAATGCCACTCAATCACAATTGGCAAAAGCCAGGTCAATGATCGGCGAACTGAACGATAAAATTTCAACACTGGAAGCAGAAGTCGCAAGGCTGACCGGCGAAAACGAACAGTTGACAGCCGACAATACAACTTTGAGGCAAGAAAAATCAGACCTCGAGCAAAACCTCACCGTTACAAAGACCGAGAAGGAATCCCTTGAGAAAACTGTTGACGTAGGTTCTACTTTCAGCGCATCCAACATACAGGTTACCCCGGTAAATGAGAAAAAAGGTGGTAAAGAGAAAAATACAACCACAGCAAAAAGAGTGGACAAACTTGTAGTTTCCTTCGATGTAGAGAACCGTATAGCGAAATCAGGCCCCGCTGATATGTATCTCATTGTAACCGCTCCCGATGGTAAGATAATTTCTGAAAATGGAAATGTATTGAATACCCGAACAGACGGAGACAAAAACTTTACAGCAAAAATACCAGTGAATTATGAACAGGGAACCCGTAAATCAGTTCAGTTCCCGATTCAGCAAAATGACTTCATGACAGGTAATTACAAAGTTGAAATTTATCATAATGGCTTCAAGATTGGCGAAGGTGTGAGAAGCCTGAAAAAAGGTGGTTTATTCGGTTAAAAGCAGTTAACTCCTGCAACAAAAGCCGTCCTGATTCATCAGACGGCTTTTTGTTTTACAGTGAAACACACATCTTTTACACATATTACTCCGATGAGACAAGAAGGCACTATTACTGCTTGCCAATGCAGTAATTTTATTTAACCAATAAACTCACCATGATAATTTCAAAGTTTTGCAGACTGCTGGGACCGGTTAGTTTTTTGCTTCTCTGTACGACCGCTTTTACACAAAGCAGTATTAAGACCAAATTCAGCAATTCAACTGTTTATTCTGGTATTGAAGTCGGCTCCAAAGGAGTGAAGATGAGTGTAATTGAAGTCGGTAAGAATGCCAAAAGCAGCGGAGCTATCGCCATTCTGAAAGATAGCTCTGTTAATACCGATTTCATCAGTTTTACCGACGAAACATTTGCTGCCACCCTCAATGGTCTAACCGGGTTGTTTAATAAAGCGGTTAAAGACTATCAAATCCCCTCCGGTAAAATATTTACTGTTCTCAGCAGCGGTGTTAAAATGCAGGCTGAAAAAGACCAGAAAACTGCATGGATGCAACGGCTAATTGATTCATTCAGGATTAGGATAAATGAACCCCAGCGTCAAGTAGAGGTTGTTGATGTATTACAGGAAGCCCGTCTTTCACACCTTGGCATTGTACCTGAAAGCCGCAGGTTTACTACTTTTTTGATCGATATTGGCAGTGGCAATACAAAAGGAGGCTTTTTCCCCTACGGGAATACAAAAGATTTTAAACTTTTCCAGGTTAATTGGGGTACCAAAAGCACAACCAATGAGACGGATAAAAGATGCGAAAATGATAAGAGCCTCGTCAATTTCAATAAACAATTGTACAGGGTGCTGGCAGCAGCTGAAAATTCAGAAATTATTTATGCTGTCAATGCCAGCGGCGCTTATCCCCTGAGCGATAACATTGCAGTCAGTGGAGGTATAGCATGGGCCATTGCCACTCTTACTCATCCTGAATTAATAGACAACCCTGTAGTTTCTGTAACGTTTGATGAGATCAGAAAATTTTCCGAAAAGCTTTACTCCAACTTCCCTGTATATTCTGCTTCTTTTCTTGCAGGAAATATTAACCGTGCCAATGAAAAGGATGCAGTGATTAAAGAGGTGACTAGGGTTCACCAGGTTTTTGATCAGAAATCACTGATGGCAGGTTGTGGCCTTTTGCTCAAGATAATGAGGCAATTTGAATCTGCCTTTGACACAAAACATTTCTATCTCGTAAAAAACGGCCAGGTTGGGTGGGTTTCGGCGTATGTTGACCAGCAGTTAACCAAATAAGCAGTTTAATTGTAATGAAAGACACCAAGAGCCTTTTGCTGGTAATGTTGTCAGTTGGGTTAACGGGCACTTGGGTTTATCATCTTTACGACAAGACCCAGTACTCAAAAATCAGGAGAGAAATTTTTGTAAAGGACTCATTGGCTGTGGCACAGGGTGTACAGGATTCCTTGCATAAAATCTATTCACAAACCATAGATGAACTTGATGCCAGGCTTGATTCTTCCCGAACATCAGCAGGGCTTCTTAAAGGTGAGCTAAGTAACAAACTGGCTGAAATATACCGCTTAAGAACAGAGATAGCGGCCATCCTGAAAAAGAATGACGTAAAACGAGAAGACCTGGCATTGGCCCGAAAGAAAACTATTGAACTGCAACAACTGGTTCAGGAGTTGCAAAGTAAAAATTATACAATTGAAGAAGAAAAGCAGCAAATCTCTGCTGCTCTTGATAAGGTTAATGTTCAGGTAAAAAGCCTGGAAGGGAATATGCAGGAATTAACCCGGGAAAACAAAGTGCTGGCAGAAAAAGTAAGCCTGGCATCCACCTTTGTCACTACTGAACTCAACCTCGTACCTGTTACTTTAAAAAGAGAGAAGGAACTTGAAACCAGTTCTGCCGCCAAAACAAGCAAATTGGTAGTATCTTTTGGTGTAAAGAATAACATCAGCGATTATGACAATGCGGAGCTTTATGTTGTCGTAAATCAGCCGGATGGCGATGTAATGACTATTGATGCATGGGAATCTTCTTCTACCATAGACACCCGCAATGAAGGGAAAAAGCGGTACACCAGAAAAATAAAATTCGAATACCAAAAGGGGGAAAACAAAAGGCTCTCCTTTTCACTGAACCCGGAAGATTACCAAAAAGGGACATATACAGTTCAGTTATATCATAATGGACTTATGATTGGGCAAACTTCAAAAACACTAAACTAAGTTCTTGCTTTTTTTTATTTCTCACTTTCACTCCTGATTTAAGAACACAAAAATCCAGATAAAAAGAATCCCCCGCTGATGCGGGGGATTAGTTATACTTATAACCCAATTTCGATTGATTAGAACAGGTTGTAACCGTAGCTCATATAATACAAGCCACCTACTGCAGGGCTTCCAAAACCAGTTCTGGCATAGAAGTTACCAAGGTTCGTTCCGCCTATACGGAATACACTCTTTGTACCCTGTGGGCGGTAAGTAACCTGGGCATCCCACCAACCAAAGTAAGGAAGCGTACCGCTAACGAAGGTTCCTTCATAGTAGTTATTATCCTGCCATTTGAATACTACGTTAAAGCCTATGTTCCTGTAAACATTGTCGTTTCTCAAACCAACATTAAAGCGGTATTTAGGAGCATTAAAGAAAGTAACCATACTTGGATCAGCATTCTTCAGGTAATCTGAGAATACGTTACCATATAAGTAATAATTCTTGATCGCCTGGTATTCTAAACCAATTCCCCATCCCTGAGACTTCACTACCTCTTTTGAGTTTTGAACGTAAGAAACGTTGGTACTGCTGTAAGGTGAATATAATTCAAAGTTTGCTCCGTTACGGGATTGTACTACTGCTTCACTAACCAGGAAATTGGCATAACGGCTGTAGTAAACGTAAGCATCTACCAGCAATTTCTTACCAATTACACCTTTATAACCCAACTCATAGGATTTCACGGTTTCCGGTGTAACAGGGTTATACTGTGCTCTAACCAGGCGGCTGGAATCTGCCAGTGTTCCGGAGCGATAAGCTAATACACTTGCTGCAGTATAGCCGGGTAAAGTTGAATTCAATTTATAATAGGTCTGAAACTCAGGTAATGCCCCCATCAAAGTACCAGATCCTGTAACAAGACTGATGTACTGGTTTTGATTGGACGGGAAACGGTAAGCTGACTGATAAGAAAGACGAATAAAATTATCCTTAACAATCTTCAATACAGCCGTAAACCTGGGTGTAAAGCGGGGATCGAAATTTGTTTGCTTATCAAAACGGCCTGAAGCACTCAAAGTAAGATAATCGTTGAACAGGCTTTTCTTTAATTGAATAAATGCACCATATTCATTGATCCTGATTACCTGGTTGGTATCAGCAAAGATGGTACCCTGGGAGTTCATTACCCATTGTTTCCAGCTAACGCCGGCTACAACATCAACAACCTTAGAGAATCTGAATATTTCAGAAATGTTGAACTGTGCATCAGATGCCCATAAATCTGATTTATCAAGGAACAGGGCACCCCCTCTTCTTATTGGTGTTTTCTTAATCAC
>CAYPBW010000128.1:0-8602 GCA_964409055.1 uncultured Chitinophaga sp.
TACTGGATAAAATAGCCGCAGTAGAAACAAGTAAAGGAGCCGACAGGGACCGGCCCCTTCAGGATGTAAAAATTGTTAGCATGAAACTGGTGAAAAGAAAGAAAAAATAAAAGAGTCCCGGGTATCCGGGACTCTTTCGTTATAGCATGAAGAACTTTTTATTGTCCTATACCCCCACCACCTTGTGTACGCTTCTTCTCATCTTCAGAAGCATCTTTTCTTTGACGGGCAGCTTTTACCTGGCTGTTACCAAATCTCCACACCAGGCTTGTTCTGAGCTGACGGCTTTCCCAGTTGCCGCTGGCAATGGTTTTCTGTCCGGCAAAATTGCTCTCTCCTTTCCATCTCATAGAAAAGAAAATATCAGATACAGATACTTTAAAAGTACCCTTGCCTTTGAAAATCTGTTTTTGCAAACCAGCATCCATGGTCCACATTTCCCGGCTCTCAAAAGTGCCTTGCCAGATAGAAGGTGAGTTGTACCAGCCGCTGGCTTCAGCAGTCCATTGTTTTTTCTTACCCAGTTTTACACTGTGCTGCATATAAATATTGAATGAAAAAACATCCAGGTCAATGGTACGGTTACCACCACCAAAATCAGCTTTGTAATGAGAGTAGTTACCGCTCAGGTTCACAAATGCCATATAGGCTTTATAGATAAAAGGATAGCTGATATTCAGTGCAAACACATCTTGTGTGGCAAGATTTCTCTTGGTCATGAAGCTTTTTGATTTATCCGTAGTATCTACCAACTGTGTAAATACGTCTGACACATGACTATAGCTCAGTGAAGTATTCAACTTGAACTTATATGTATTGGTCAGGGTAACAATGTTGGTATATTGTGGCCTTAGCAATGTATTACCTTTTTGAAAGGTGTACTCATCCAGCTTGAACTCGAAAGGATTCAGGTCCTGGTAAGCCGGCCTGTCGATGCGGCGGCTGTATGAAAGTCCCCACTGGTTTTTCGGGTTTTTGTTAAAAGTAAGGGCTGCACTTGGGAAAAGATCAGTATACTTTCTTTCAAAAGTTTGTTTGCTTCCCTTATTGATAGAGCCATCCCCATTCAAACCATATGAATCACCTCTCGAATTGGTATTTTCCATCCTTAAGCCCACCTGGAACATGACCCCCTTTAATTGCTTGTTGTAATTAACATATAAGGCATTCACATTTTCAGTATAGTCAAAATGATTGCTTCTGGGAATATCCAGTTGTTTTACTTCAGGATTTAACTGGGTGACATTGTAGCGGCCAAAATTATTATTGGTATTAATAAATGCTGTTTTGAATCCAACACCAAGGCGGCCTTTTTTATAGTACTGTTCGTAATCTCCTTTAAAAGTATAAATATCAATATCGGTTGGGGCCACAAACCGGTAAATGAATTGATTCAGGACGGTAGTACCAGAAGCATCCAGATACGTATTGGGCTGTAGTTGGTTACTTTTCAAACGAAACAGCCCATAATCGGCATCCAGGTTCAGTTCACGGCCAGCCGTATCAGCGTAGCGATAATTCAGATTAAAATTAAGATTGGTACGATCCATCTGGTTGCGGTTATTTACATCCAGTAATCGGTCAGTTACACCTGTCGGCTTGTAGGTTATGGGTGTTCTGCCATCATTGGCCATATTAGTTTCAGCTATGTTTCCGTTGATTAAAACACCAACAGTACTTTTTTTACTGACAAAGTAATCAAGCCCGGTTTTGAAACCATGGCTGTTGTTTTTGTTAACCATTACACTTTTGCCATCAAATACAGTATCCAGTTGAACCCTGTACAAGTTGAACCTGTTTTCATTCAGGTTATGATTATAATTGTAATTGCCAAATACATTTATGTTTTTATTCCGGTGGTTCAGGCTTAGCCCCCCGTTGTATTTGCCATAAATACCAATATTGTACCCGGCATTTACCGAACCATTGGTACCAAATGACTTATTTTTTTTCAACCGGATATTGATGATGCCTGCATTACCTGCCGCATCATATTTTGCAGAAGGATTAGTAATTATCTCTATCGCCTCAATCTGTGAGGACTGGAGTGATTTGAGATAATTCGTAAGGTCTGTCCCGGACAAAGGGCTTGGCTTTCCATCAATATAAACCTGCACACCATTTTTTCCGGCAAGGCTCAGGTTCTCATCTTTATCCACCAGCACCCCCGGAGATTTTCGCAATAGCTCCAATGCATCATTACCCGTAGCATTGATTGTACCCTCTACATTAAGAATTGTTTTATCTGCTTTCACTTCAATGATCGGCTTTTGGGCAGTAATAGTTACTCCCTGCAACTCAGTAGCCCGTTTTTTTAAAATCACCGGGTCAAGTACCAAATCTCCGCTCAGCTCAAATGGATCAGAATAAAAAACAGTGTAGCCAACATGGGACACACTGACCAGGTAACGGCCCTGGGCTGCTTCTATGGAAAATTTTCCATCATTACCGGTTGTAGAAAATTTGATTACGGATGAATCATTTGTACGCAGGAGGGAGATTGTCGTTTTATCGAGCCCCCTGCCCTGCTCGTCTTTTACAATTCCTGATAATTTCTGAGAGTTGGCTGAAAAAGAATAAAGGATAAGGGTTCCCAATACCACAATTAACTGTCTCATTTTTAATGGTTTTTGTTTTGAACCGGCAAAGATACCCCAGTGTCATAGAATTGTAAGCAAGCTTACAGACAAATGGTGAAAATTCCGGCATGAACGGCTAAGCCACTAATAGAATCTGAGAAACTGTTACTTTACAAATCAATTGTAAATCATCATTTTCCCCGTAGGTTTGCACCCAAAAGAAACCATATGAATTTCCCTGCAAACCTCCGCTACACCAAAGACCATGAATGGATCAGCCTGGATGGCAACATTGCAACTATTGGAATTACTGATTATGCTCAAAGAGAACTGGGAGATATTGTATATGTAGAGGTGGATACTATTGGAAAGCCCCTGGAGGCTGGTGCTGTTTTCGGCACAGTAGAAGCTGTGAAAACCGTATCAGATCTGTTTCTTCCCGTTAGCGGAACGATTACTGAACTAAACCCGGATTTAGCAGGCGCACCCGAGTCTGTAAATAATGATCCTTATGGTGCCGGATGGATGGTTAAAATGACCGTTAATGACCCGGCTGATATAGAAGCATTGCTTGATGCTGCCGCTTACGAGGCGATGGTTGGCTAAATCTACTTATTTTGCAGATGCGTATATAGCAAAGATGCAAGCATTCCATTGTCATTGTATCTTAACCAATTAATTGAACCTCAATACAACATACAGCGAACAGGAGCTGGTGGACTTGTTGCAGCAACGCAATGAGAAAGCTTTCAGTTATTTGTACGACAATTATTCCGGTGCACTACTGGGCATCGTAAATGCAATTGTAACAGACAAAGAAACGGCTAATGATGTATTACAAAATGTTTTTGTCAATATTTGGCGCAGGATTGAGTCTTATGATCCTTCCAAAGGAAGATTATTTACATGGATGCTGAATATAGCCCGGAATGCAGCTATTGATGAGGTAAGATCCAAAGGATATAATAATTCGCAAAAGAATATTCCTTTGCCAGAATCCAATGAAATCGCCGGAGCAGTAACCGGTACAGCTATAACCGACGTAGGTTTGAAAAAAATACTGGGGAACCTCAAAGGTGAATTAAGGGTGCTGGTCGATATGTCGTATTTCCAGGGTTTTACCCATGAGGAAATATCCAAAGCGCTGAATTTACCTTTAGGCACAGTAAAAACAAGGATACGAAGTGCATTAATCCAGTTAAGAACAATGATTAAATAAACAAGTGAACGTACAGGAATACATATCAAGCGGAATTGTAGAAAGCTACGTACTCGGACTGGCTTCTGAAGAAGAACGAAAAGAGTTTGAGCAACAGTGCCAACAATATCCAGAGGTGATGAAAGCAAGAACCGATTTTGAACTGGTTCTTGAAAACCAGGCTATGCAAAATGCTGTTGTCCCTGATCCTGCACTTAAATCAAAAATTTGGAACCAGGTTCAGCAAACAGGAAAAGTAGTGTCAATCAGTGCATCCACACCGGTAAGAAAAATGCATTGGGCAAGATATGTTGCAGCGGCCTCAGTTATTTTGCTCATTGTTAGTTTATATTGGAATATCTCTCTCTTTAATAAAAACCAGGAGCTCAAAAACAATTATGATATAGCTACAGGAAAGATAAAGGAAATGGAAGATGACAGGCAGGTGCTGCAGCAAAACCCTCATGTGAAAATGGCTTCTTTGAAAGGCATGGATGCATCTCCACAATCTTTTGCTACTGTTTACTGGGATACAGCTTCTCATGATGTTTATTTGCTGGCCAATAACCTTCCTGCACCCCCTACTGACAAGCAGTACCAGCTTTGGGCTTTATTGGATGGCCAACCAATTGATCTGGGTATGCTTGATTATGATGCCAGGCAAAAGAAGTTGCTTGTAAGAATGAAAAATGCTCAAAAGGCTCAAGCCTTTGCTATTACCCTGGAGAAAAAAGATCGCAGTGATGTATCCAGGCCACAGGGTGATATGTATGTAATGGGTAATCTCTGATCGTCTCTTATCCATCAATCTGTTCACATTATTATTTCGTATTTAATCGGGTATGACCTAAGCTATAGTAGTAGTTTTGGTTCTATAGTTGGTTAAAAACAAAAGGGCCTCTTTCCAGGGGCTCTTTTGGCATTCAATCCTTTACAGTATTATTGCGGATATTATACCAGATGTTAAGACCATCAATATTGCCGGCTATAGGCTGGATGATCCTTTGTACCATTCTGCTTGTTTTGCCCGGCTCCACTTTTCCAAAGGAGGACTGGCTAAGTAAAATATGGTTTGATAAATGGGTACATATAGGGCTCTTCAGCATTATGGTTGTATTGTGGTGCCGGGGTTTACAGAAAGCATCAAAAAAACAATATTTCTTTATTCCCGCTGCAGCACTGGCTTATGGTATTATCATGGAATTTATTCAGCAACATTTTGTGGTAAACAGGTCTTTTGACCCAGGAGATATTGTAGCAGATGCTATTGGTTGTATTATTGGTTACTGGTTCAGCTTCAGGTATATAAAAAAATAAACCCCTGTAGAAACAGGGGTCGCAACCAAAACTAACTGCTTATGAGAAAATTGACTGTTTTTATAATGAGGTCTGTAATTCTGATATTATAACGCAAATTTACTGCCGGTAGTATGATGTTTGCTGTTAATGAAAGTTTAAAAGAACTAAACCGGTATTTCCACTTACTCTTCTTTCGTAAAACCTCTTTTTCACCTTGTTATCATTACGATGCTGAATCTTACATCATTACACATAACAACGGCGATAATTTTTAGTTGATTGTTACAACAGCTTAGTCTTTTTATGACTAAGTATTGACAATCAGGTGACAAAGAACTTAATAATCAATAAACGACCAGATCAATTATTTCTTTCGAAATTTCATGCCAAAAAATATCACCGAAAAAAAATTACTGGCAATAAAATGAGTTAATAACTTTTGTTCTTTGTCTCAATTCAAAAAACCTTTAATTATATCCATCAAGCCACCGCTTTGCTGACGGTTTTGAAAGCCATTTTGGGCTTTCTGAGTCAGATTGCCGATAATATCCTGCAAATCAAGGCTGCCACCGGATCCGATACCATTACCTGAGAACTGATTTAACAGGTTCTGTAAAGAAAAGCCACTATTGATCTCCTGGTTTGAACTGCCGACATTGCCCCCGGTTAGAGAACCCACAAGGTTGTCAAGTGTCGCATTGGGATTCTCAGGATCAGCAGTTTGTCTTATCAAACCACTAAGTGCATTGGGAATAAGGTTGTTAGCAACATTGCTGGCTGAAGCAGGACTCATTTTATATTTATTCACCAGTTTACTGATGAAGTACCCTATCATCATGGTAACAATAGGATTTTTGACCAGGCTTCCGATGCCTGAACCACTGCTGTTATTTGTACCTCCTTTGAACAGATCAAGGATGTTTTCAAATCCTCCACCTGCCATTACATTTTGAATACCGTTGGTAATAGTGCTGGTAGCGTCTGCCAACACCTCCTGGTTATACTCATTGGGTATTTCTGGGTTATCGACTACAGTTTCCTGTCCAAACTGTTTTACTAAGTTTACTATCTGATCTAACATGATAAAATGATTTAGTACAATAAAATTAACCCATCCCAGAAAGAGAAGTAATTAATTTCTGATGAGAAAAAGTATCGGGAAGGCTTTTAGTTCTGGCGGGTAAGTTTCTCTGAATTTTCGGCAAACTGCAGGGCTTCAATCAGCTCTTGTACATCCCCATTCAGCACTGCGTCAAGGTTGTAGAGAGTAAGACCAATCCGGTGATCGGTAACACGACCCTGGGGAAAGTTATAGGTTCTGATTTTGGCACTTCGGTCACCAGTGCTTACAAGGCTCTTGCGGTGACGGGCAATTTCATCTTCCTGTTTCCTTACCTGTTCTTCATATAACTTGGTCCGCAGCATCTGCATGGCCTTCTCCCGGTTGCCTAACTGGGATCGTTCGGTTTGACAAACCACTACCGTTCCGGTCGGTATATGTGTCAGCATTACCTTGGTTTCTACCTTATTTACGTTTTGGCCACCTGCTCCACCACTTCTGGCTGTTTCCATTTTTACATCCGCCGGGTTTAGCTCAAAATCTACTTCCTCCGCTTCAGGCATTACCGCCACTGTAGCTGCAGAAGTATGTACCCTGCCCGAAGCTTCAGTGTCAGGAACCCTTTGCACACGGTGTACACCACTTTCAAACTTCAACGTACCATACACATCATCACCGGTAACTTCCAGTTGAACTTCTTTGTATCCGCCCACTGTTCCTTCATTTTCACTCAGGATGGCTGTTTTCCAGCCACGTCTTTCGCAGTAGCGCATATACATTCTCAACAAATCTCCGGCAAACAGGCTTGCTTCATCGCCACCGGTGCCAGCTCTTATTTCCAGAATTGCATTTTTCTCATCCTGCGGATCTTTTGGAATCAGTAGCTGGCGAATAAATGCCTCCTGCTTTTCCTTTTTTTCTTCAAGAGCGGGGGCTTCTCCTTTTGCCAGTTCTCTCATTTCCTCATCACCCCCTTCCAATGCTTCTTTATAAAATTCTATGTCGTCCAGTATCTTCTTATAATCATTATACGCCACAACGATTTTTTCCAGGCTGCGGTATTCCTTACTGGTTTCAGCAAATTTTTTGTTGTTACCTACAATCTCAGGATTGGTAAGGGCAATACCCAACTGATCAAAACGGGCTTTTATGGCTTCTAATCTGTCTAACATAAAATCATTCTCGGGGCGCAAATTTAGCGATTTGGTTTTTGTGTGCTGAAATTTGAATTTTGATTATGCGTTACCAAAAATTCAAGGCAGATAAATTGTTTGATGGCTTCAGCTTCCGGAAGAATGCTGTATTAATTACCAACGACACCGGCACGGTGGAAGCCATTGTTCCGGAAGAAGAGGCCGGGGAAGATATTCAACAATTCGAAGGCATACTGGCACCCGGACTGGTCAATTGCCATTGCCACCTGGAACTGAGCCACCTGAAAGATGTAATACCACCGCATACAGGTCTGATTGAATTTCTTTGTTCCGTAGTAACTAAACGGGATTTCTCCCCTGAAGTAATACAAAAAGCCATTGCAGCAGCAGAAAAAGAAATGTATGAGAATGGTATCGTTGCTGTCGGAGATATTGGCAATACCGCCGACACGGCTGAAGTGAAAAGGAAAAGCCAAATCCGCTGGCAGAACTTTGTAGAAGTATTAAGTTTTACCGATGAAAAGGCAGAAGAGAATATTGCGCATTATAAAAAAGTACTTGAAACAATGATGGCTGACCGATGGCCGGGCAACCACCAACGGTCATCGCTGGTTCCGCATGCACCTTACTCCATTAGTCCAAAGACATTTCAACTGATTAACCAATTAACCCAAAACCAAATCATCTCCATTCATAACCAGGAACACCCGGCAGAAGATGAATTATACAAAACAGGCGGTGGTGAATACCTCAAACTCTTTAAGATTTTTGGCATCGCTCAATCGCCTTTCCCGGTTACGGGGAAAAGCAGTATTCGTTCTGTGTTGCCTTACTTCAATAACGGTCAAACCATTTTGCTTATTCACAACACATTTATGCCAGAAGAGGATGTAACCTGGGCCAATGAATATGCAGCAACGAACGGATTAAAACTGGTGTATTGCTTATGCATAAATGCCAACCTGTATATTGAAAACAAAGTGCCGCCAATTGATATGCTGATGAAACATAACTGTCATATCGTTTTGGGGACCGACAGCTATAGCAGCAACTGGCAGTTGAGCATTGCTAAAGAAATTGAAGCTGTAAAAAAACATTTTCCGCACATCCCGGAAGAAACCGTTTTGCAATGGGCGACTTTTAATGGGGCAAAGGCTTTGGGCTGGGAGAATGAATTGGGAAGTTTTGAAAAGGGTAAAAAAACCGGAATTACATTACTGGATATTAATTACTCCGGGTCAAAAAATTTATCCTAACACCTCCCTCAGCACCGGCAAACTTTTCATAGTCCCAAAATCTTGTATATGCAACC
>CAYPBW010000129.1:0-5930 GCA_964409055.1 uncultured Chitinophaga sp.
CTATACCATTGAAACGTTCTTCTCAACCCCTCCTCCACCGAAACAGTAACTTTATACCCCAATAATTTCTCCGCTTTGGATATATCCGCCAGGCTATGCTTCACATCACCTTTTCGTTCGGGGCCATACACCGCTTGTAACGCACTACCCGCTTCTTTCTTTAACCCTTCAAACAACGCATTAAGCGATGTCTGCTGCCCGCAGGCAATATTATAAACCTGGTTTACGGCACCAGCATTAGCAGTAAACAGCGAAAGAATATTCGCCTGCACGGCATTGGAAACATAAGTAAAGTCGCGGCTATGCGTTCCATCACCGTTGATAGTGGGCGGCTCCCCTTTCAATAAGGCTTCAGCAAATAAAGGTATCACCGCCGCATAAGGCCCTTTTGGATTTTGCCGGGGTCCGAAAATATTAAAGTACCTGAGCCCGATAAATTCCATACCATATAAACCAGCATACACCTTTGCATACAATTCATTTACATACTTTGTCACAGCATAGGGCGAAAGTGGTTGACCAATTACATCTTCCTGTTTGGGCAACCCGGGATGGTCCCCATAGGTAGAAGAACTGGCTGCATATACAATACGCTTTATCCGCTTTTCTTTAGCCGCGGTAAAGATGTTCAATGTACCGGTGATATTTACTTCATTGGTCGTAAGCGGATCATGAATGGAACGGGGCACAGAACCCAGCGCCGCCTGGTGACTGATCAAATCAACTCCTTCGCAGGCATTCAGGCAATCAGTATAATTCCGGATATCCCCTTCCATAAAACGAAACTTGGGATGGCCCTGGAAAGCAGTAAGATTTTCTAACGAACCAGTGGCCAGGTTATCCAGCACCGTTACAAAAGAAACCCGGCCATCAGCCAGTAAGGCCTCTGCCAGGTTAGATCCGATAAAACCGGCCCCGCCGGTTACCAATACATGCATCTGGAAAATTATTTCCCTTTCTTTTTTCTGAAGGGATTTAGCTTACTTAGTTTATACAGCAATCTTTCAAAGAAATTGTCAGGGGCTGTTTCTTCATCATAATAACTGTTGTCCTGTCCATAACCATAGCCATAGCCATAGCGGCCATAGCCATAATAACCATACCCGGCCTTCAACTTCACATCGTTGATAACAACACTTACCTTGGGCAGTTTCCTGAACTGATAAAATTCTTCTATCAGTGTTATCTGCTTTTTAAACGTATGGCCCTGCCTTACTATATAAAGCGTGGCATCCGCATATTTACTCAGTGTTTGGGCATCACTCACCATACCCACAGGTGCTGTATCAATGACCACTACATCAAACTCCTTTTTTAGCCAGTCAAAAAGTTCATCCACCTTATCATCAAGCAACAGTTCGGAAGGATTAGGCGGTATAGGTCCGCAGGGCAAAACATAAAGATTTTCTTGTCCGGGTACCGGCTTAATAAGATCTGGTAATGCAGAGTTGCCAATAAGAAAATTGGTTATGCCGGGGCCTTTCGGCATATTTAGTCCTGAAATCAATTTGGGTTTCCGGATATCAAACTCCAGGATGATGGTCTTTCTTCCTGCAAGTGCCATTACCCCTCCAACATTGGTACTGATGAATGATTTACCTTCTCCGCTATAAGACGACGTAATCAGGAGAACAAATTTTTCAGTTTTTCCAACAACATACTGAAGGTTAGAACGGATAATCCGGAATTGTTCAGCTACCATGCTCCGGTTTGTTTTGCCAACCAGCATAACTGTATCTGAATAGGAATGGCCAATTTCTCCCAATATCGGTGCAGATGTTATTTTTTCTACATCATAACGGGTTGTCACCTTATCATTCAGCATTTCATTGACAAACACAAACAAGGCAGGTATAGCAAGCCCTATCAGGATAGCCATTAATTGAATGGATCTCCTGTTAGGCTTTATAGGCTTATAAGAAACGTAGGCTTTCTCCACCACCTGTGAATTAGCCACATTGGCTGCTCGGGAAATAGCTGTTTGTTCTCTTTTTTCCTGCAGGATATTGTATAAAGCTTGTTTATTATCTACTTGCTTTTTCAGTTCAAGATAACCCTTGAGCTTATACGGCATCGCCTTTAATTGCCCCTCCGCTAATCCCCCGCTTTGACGAAGAGAAGCAATGGTTTTCCGCATGGAATTTTTTATATTGGAAAGATTTTCCAAAAGGCTGATACGAAGTTTTTCAATTTGTTCACTGGCCTCCACCACTGCTGGATTACCTGCAGGCACATTGCCGTCCAGCAACTGCTGTCGTTCTATCTGCATAGTGTTGTAAGCATTCACTAATTCATTCAGGGTGGGGTCATTAAGGCCGAGCGACGAAGGAACAATAACAGGCCCGTAGCTGTTTTTTTTGTCCCGAAGGTATATTTCAATATACTCAGCCGTATTCAATTGAAGCTGCTGCTCATTAATAGCTTTGTCGGCTGAACTAAGATTATCAAAATAGGCCGATGTCTGGGCTTCAGCATCTATCAGGTTATTATCCTGTGCATATCGTAAGAGATTATTTTGTACACTGTCAAGTTCCCTTCCCAGTACTTCCATTCTGCTGTCAATAAATGCGATGGTTTGATCAGATGTCTGATTCTTCAGTTCTTTGGTATAATCACCATACTCAATCATCAGTTGATTCACCACATCAGCAGCAAGATTAGGATTGGTATTTTGCATACTGATGGAAAGGATACCGGTACCGGCTACTTTTGGCGCCACCATAATGGCACGGGAAAACTCTGCAGCAGCAGCAGTAAGTGGTTGATAACTGACGGTGTAATCTTTTGAAAGCGTAGTGCCGGGCCTCCTTACCAGCCGGAAAGTACCAAATGCATTTTTAAATGTTTCATTAAACCGGATCGGGGTAGTTTCATCATTAACCCTGAACTGCTCTTCATTAAGTACTTTGATTTTTAGTATGAATGATGAATTAGAGTCTCTTAACTGATCAGTTTCGATGAGAAAGGGTCCATACTTGTAAATATTTATTGTCTTGATTTTACCCTTTACGGCATAGCTGAACTGCAGATCTTGTTTCTGAACCACTCTTGCCATCAGGGCTTTTGATTTCAAAACTTCAATCTCACTTTGAATATTCACCTTTTTACCTTCTCCAAAAATTTCTTCGAACTTGTCATTTCTCGAACCAGGAGCCTGGTCAGACGAAATAACCATTGTAGCATTGGTGCTGTAGATCGGGGTGGCGTATCGCAGGTAAGCATAAGCCCCGAATAAGGCTAATGCCACACACAAAACAAAAAGAGGCAGGAACCGGATATATTTGAAGAAAAGATCCCGTATCGTCAGGTTCCACAATTCGCTGTGGGCCTGGTTGGGATTTGAAGGATTGGGGCTTGTATTGACAGTTTCTTGCATCAGGTTATTTACTCGATGGAAAGATCAGTTTAGTTTCTGATAAAAATATTGGTAAGGGTAGCAGCTACGGTTACAATAGTAAAAGCAAATGATATCCGCTGCATCACCTTGGCCTGTTGTGCATCTTTCATCTTCTCATTGGTTTCTCCTACGATCAGCAGGTCGTTTTGCACCAGGTTATAATAAGGAGAGTCAAAAATATCTTTGGAAGAAAGATCAATAATTCCTGTTTCTCTTTGCCCGTTTATTTCCCGCACCACTTTCACTTTGTCCTTTTTGCCATAATCGGTGATACCTCCCGCAAGGCCTATTGCTTCAAGTACCGTCAGCCGTTCACCCGGCACTGTTACAGGCCCTTGCTGGCCTACCTGCCCCAGCACCGTAACTTTGAAATTCATAAACCGGATAATGACGGTCGGATCCTTCAGCAACTCTACCGGCACTGTCAGGCGTTTTTTGATCTCCGCAGCCAGTTCCTGTTTGGTCAGCCCTTCTGCATGTATCACACCCAAACGATGATGCTCAATATTACCTTGCCCATCCACCAGGTACCCGGCACTGGTTGAACCGGCTGCTGAAACCTGGTTATATATGGCATCAGAAACCTCTGGCTTGGTACTTAAACTCGAAATCTGGATCGAAAGCAAATCATTCTTTTGTATCCGCAACTCGGGTACTTTTACTTCTCCCTTACCGGTACTGTCGTTCACATTATCCAGGTAATAAGGCAATTGCTGTACAGGTTTACACGAAATCAGGTACAAAGGAAGAACGATCACTAAAAACAGGCGGGAAAGTCGCATCGGTTACTCCGTTTTATAAAGCGGGATGGATAATAGGTTTTGACGATCAGGCTTGCGCCGAAGTTAATTTAGTTTTATCAATATAGGCGATCAAAATATACCCCAGGCTGTCAATCGCCACCTTCACCGTTTTCTTTCTCACATCCAGCACAGTTCCCTGCTGGTCCATCAATGTACCATTGGTAATGCGTACCCGTTGGTTCACTTTTATTTCTACCTGCCTGGCCTCCACATATTCATACTCATCCAAAAAACGGCGTATAGCAGCTATCTCTTTCTCTTTGATAACAGCAGGCCTGCCATTCCAGTACACAAAATTGATAGCCCCGTTGGTGAGTCGAACATCCTTGCGTTCATCCTCACTCACTTTTACAAATACATACGACTTAAACAAAGGCTCTTCAATGATCTTGTACCGGTCACTCCACTTACGGCGAATCTTATTTAAAGGGCAATAGCTCTCGATTCCTTTCTCCCCAAGAAGTTGGTTCACTTTCTTCTCCCAGCGGGGGCGGGTATAAACCGCCAGCCATTTTTTCACAGTGCCATTATTTTTCATTGCAAAGCTTCGCCATCTCAGTCACATTATTATTTTTTTACATGACTGGTTATCAGGCTATTAGTAAACACTTAGCACCTAAAAGGCCTCTAAAGTGTTTTTATGCCTGCAAATATAGGCGAAGCTGTGACTGAGAAATGAATAAAATGCACAGATTTTGAGTGATTTACCCCCACCGGTTGATAACTTTCAGGTAATATTCCGATGGGGACATAGTAACTTATCGCAGCTTATGATAAATTATACAGAAGACCGGTAAACCACATCATTTAAACACGAGAATAATAAAGGAGGAATATATACAACTAGCTGTCACCGGACCTCCGCTTTCGTTTCTTTTTCTTCTGGATAGATTCTTCCAGTATGGCAATTTGTGCATAGAGTGTTTCAATGACTTTTTTACGCACATGATACACAACAGCATCTTCCTCAGCCATCGACCATTTCTCATCAGGCCTGCCCTTTCCGGCAGACTGTATCATTTTTCCCTTCCCGGTGATCAGCCAGGTCAGGTTAAGGTCCGGGTATTGCTCACCAATCTTTTCCAGGATCTCTGAACCTACAGAACCCTTACCCCGCAATTGTTTGCCAAGATAACCGTTGCTTAAACCACAGGTCTTCTCAAACAGGTAGGCAGTGATCTGCTTATGCTCCAGGTAGTAGTGTAATCGCTCTATTAACCGCATGTGGATAAATAACTATTAGAAAATTTTCTATTATTTCGAACAATGATGAAAAAATAGTCTTATATTAGCTTACTGGTTTTAAAATTACTAAAATCGCTGCTGATTTCCATACAGCAGTATTTGCTGTTGCCTTTTTTGGGGTATTAAATTCAATGAACAGCAAATGATGCACCGCCTGACATAAGACCAGCGGCCCCTTCACCGATAAATAGATTGATATGCTTTCCAAAAAAAACCGCCGGGAAGACCAGGTGATCTGCCATCTCACCGAAGAAGAAATCGGCGATCCCGCTGATGTGCTGAAAAATTTTTTTGACTATGCCCGCCTGCCGCAAGTAAGGCAACTGCTCTGGGAATGGTTCAAAACCACCGCTACAGGAACCTTTAACAAATCACTCACCCGAAGAGAAAGAGACAACATCGCCTATTTCTATGAACAGCTCCAAAAACTAATAGAAGCCTGTCATTTATTGACGCAGCGCCAGGATAAAAATGACTGATCTCAC
>CAYPBW010000129.1:6030-8463 GCA_964409055.1 uncultured Chitinophaga sp.
TGGATCAACAGGGCAAAACAATTTCTGGCAACGGCAAAACTGATGCTGCTCCACAAACAGGCAGCAATGGCTGCTTTCCTCCTGCACCAGTCTGTCGAACAGGCCTTCACTGCAGGCCTTGTCGCCAACACCGGCTATAGGGTCCAGACACACAATCTCCGGAAACTATACCAGTCGCTGATTTTTTACATACCGGGCCTCTCCCGCATCTTCCCCGAATACATCCCAAAAGAATACTGCACTTTACAGTACCTGCAACCAGCCTACATCGGGAGCCGTTACAATGATAATAATAACATGTTCCGGCTGGAAAAACTGGAGAACATCATTACACCGGTTACCAGCCTGGTAAACCTTTTACAAAACCCCGCCAACCATCCGCACCTGCAAATGATCACGGAGGCTCCGGTAATAACGTCAGATTACCCTTGAATGACTCTCGGGAGAAAATAGCCGCCAATAGTTGATCAGCAAAAAAAACAGGATGCCCTACTAATGGAAACAAAGGCACACTATCCTGTCCATGATGTTTCTGCCTGGTAAACAACCACAGCATTTCCCTGGCCTGTGAAACAGAATAGCCTGCCTCCAGCCAGCGTTTCGCTTTACCCGTCATTCGCCGGAATAACCCGATATCCCTCCTTTCACGGGGCAACGACCGGTATACCAAAGAAGATAGCGATGAAGCAACGCCCAATAAATTCGCATGGCGCATCAGGCCGGAAAATACAGGATCCGTTTTCACACGCCGCTTTGAAAGCGAACTTTTCCTTCGAACATAATATTGCCCTCCCATATGGTAAAACGTCAGCCCCCCGATTGTGCCCGTTATAAAAAAGGGTCCCGCTTGCCTGGCCATTTTTTGATGATAAAACTATACAACCACAAGCCTGCGCCAAAAAATAAAGACCGTTTATGCCATATATGCCATTATTGCGTTCATTGTACGATCATAGGGGAACGATTACAAGCCTCCTTCCAATAAGTCTACTGCACATTACCGGAATTACCTCTTTTAAAGCATGCTTACTGCCACCCAACTCCCGGTTAAAAGCGCAGTAATACTATCTGCCCCTCCACCTTACGCACAACATGCAAAGCATCACCACCTCCTTTCAAAATCGTAACTTCCCAATTAAAAATTTATCCCGCCTCCCGCCTCCCGTATTCCGATCCCACAACCCTACTATCCATTCTCCATTCTTTATTATCCATTTTCCACTACCTTCAAACCACCAAAACTTGCCAAATTGAACCAACGTTTCTACTCCCTCGATGTATTCCGCGGCGCTACGGTCTGCCTCATGATATTGGTAAACAACCCCGGCTCCTGGGGCGCTATTTACGATCCGCTGGAACATGCCCCCTGGCATGGCCTCACCCCTACCGACCTGGTATTTCCTTTCTTTCTCTTTGCTGTCGGCAATGCCATGGCCTTTGTGATGCCGAGATTAGAAGCCGGCGGAGATGCTGCTTTCTGGAGAAAAGTCGTAAAACGTACACTACTCATTTTCGCTATCGGCCTTTTTCTCAACTGGCTTCCGTTTGTTACTGAAGTGAACAGGCTGGTAGAAGGCACCGCAGATTTCAAAAGGGTCACCATCTTCAAAGGCTTTACCTGGCTTGATTATACCAAAGACAAAGCAGGCAATATTGTTGAAACTGTAAAAGGTGTTCGGATACTGGGTGTTTTACAGCGAATAGCCCTTTGCTATTTCTTTGCCGCCGTTATTGTGTACTATGGTAAACAACGCATGGCTTTCTTCCTTGGCGCTGTAATGCTGCTGCTGTATTGGTTGCTTTGCTATACTGGCAATCCCGCAGATCCTTACAGCCTGAAAGGCTGGTTCGGTACCGCAATAGATAAAAGTATATTGGGCTCATCCCACATGTACAAAGGAGAAGGCATCACCTTTGACCCCGAAGGACTAATGAGTACCCTGCCGGCAATCGTTCAGGTCATCTTCGGTTACCTGGTGGGAGATTATATCCGTAATAAAAGTAAAACACCGGGTAGCATACAAACAGAAACTGCTGCCTCCGGCGGTTTGTATCCAATGCTAACAGGACTTTTTGTAATGGCAGTGGCTTTATTGGTAGCCGGCTTCTGCTGGGATACCGTATTTCCCATCAACAAAAAGATATGGACCAGTTCGTATGTCGTGTATACTACCGGTCTTGCCATGCTCACCATCGCCACCATGATTTACATGATCGAAATAAAAGGTATCCGTGGCGGCCTGGCCCGTTTCTTTGATGTATTTGGCAAGAACCCCTTATTCGTTTTTGCACTCAGTGCCTTTTTACCCAAAACATTATCACTGATCAAACTGGGCGATGGCACTAACCCCTGGAACTGGTTGTATAAAAAAGTACTCATTCATACTCCCGGTGCCAAAGAAAATGGATCATTGCTGTATGCAATATGTGTCA
>CAYPBW010000130.1:0-8355 GCA_964409055.1 uncultured Chitinophaga sp.
GAACGTTAATACCAGTGCGCAAAGGCCAATAAAAAAATTGGAATAAATAATGAATCGAAGAATGCTTTTACCCATGTTGGGCGAAATTACCGGATCACATAAATCTGGCGGGACTCCACAGTATCGCTGGTATTACCTGCCTTGTCCCTTACGGCCATTCTGAGTATCAGGGTATCTAATTCCCGCTGTAAGGGATTAGATCCGGGAATGTTAGGCGGATTTAAAGCGGAGAGTATGTTCTGATAATCCAGCACTGCCTGAATTTCAGTTCTTGAGTTTGCAGGAAATGTTGGGATTTTAAAACGCAATGTGTCCCGAACCGTAGCAACTACTCTTCTATTTAACCTTTTTTTGATGAGGATCAGCGAATCTTCCACATCACCTTCTTTGTCGGTACATTCTAAAGTGATAATAAAAGTTCCGTTCTGGGGAACAACTTCAGTATTGATGGATTTGATACTGATGGTGGGTTTTGTCTGGAACTTATCTTTGTTGCAGGCAATGAAAGTAAATACCAGTATGGCGGCAATGATCAGGCTGAACTTCATCGGCATTGTTTAGTATAAACAAATTTACATGATTTGCTGCCAAAAAATGCAGGAATGGAAGGCGAATGGAATCATAAAATTTTTACTGTAAAGGAGGCTGGTTTCGATGACCTGGCACTGGAAATTTTCCGTTTTCAGTATGCCAATAACAACATATACAGGTCATTCACGGATGCAGTTGGTTGTAGCCCCAAGGCGGTGGATTGTATAGAAAAAATTCCTTTTTTGCCTGTACGTTTTTACAAGTCGCACCAGGTTATAACAACCCAATTTGAACCGGAGGCTGTTTTTGAAAGCAGCGGTACCACGGGTATGATTAACAGCCGCCATTATGTTAAGGAACTGGCATTGTACCAGGAAAGTTTTTTAAAAGGGTTTGAGCTTTTCTATGGACAGGTAAGCGATTGGTGCATAATAGGCATGCTGCCTTCTTACCTGGAGCGTAAAGGTTCATCACTGGTTTACATGGTCAATGAATTAATAAACTTGAGCCGGCATCCTATGAGTGGTTTTTATTTGGATGAATATGATCAGTTGGCAGCCGTACTGACTGAATTGGAAAAAAGAAGACAGAAAACACTTTTGATTGGAGTCACTTTTGCCCTGCTTGACCTGGCAGAGAAAATGAGTATGCCTTTAGAGCATACCCTCATAATGGAAACCGGCGGCATGAAGGGGCGACGAAAGGAAATGATAAGAGAAGAAGTACATGAACAATTGATGAAATCATTTTCTACAGTTGCCATACATTCAGAGTATGGAATGACAGAACTTTTATCACAGGCTTATTCACAGGTAAATGGTCTTTTTAACTCCCCTCCCTGGATGAAAATTTTGCTAAGAGATGATGAAGATCCTTTTAGGCTAATTCGACAGGGATCGGGTACTATTAATGTGATAGATCTTGCCAATATATGGTCTTGCTCTTTTATTGCAACGGATGATGCTGGCCGAATTAAGAACAACGATGGTTTTGAAGTACTGGGCAGGGTAGACAGTAGTGATTTAAGGGGCTGTAGCCTGTTAGTAGTTTAAAAAACTTTTTCCCAATCAACCTGAATCCAATAAATTTGCAACCCGCCAACAAAATGCCCGGGTGGCGAAATTGGTAGACGCACCGTCTTCAGGTGGCGGCGCCGCGAGGTGTGCTGGTTCGAATCCAGTCCCGGGCACAAAGACCCTGACAAATTATGTCAGGGTTTTTTATTGCCTTACAGAAATTAAAAGCCGCAGATTTCAGCAAATAGCAGCAAATACCTGAAACCTCTTTACGTAGACTACACAAGAAGATATTCACATTTTGGCTATATGCAACAACTTGTTATATATGTTTTGAAATAATCATTTATTTTCCTGTTTCCAAATAATAAACACCAAAACAAACTTTATGAGAAAAATTCTATTACTATTTCTTTCATTTGGATTTGCTTTGCTTAGTAAAGCACAAATCAATTACTGGTCATTGCATACCAGTACTGACAAATTTCCAACGGATAAAAGTGTTGCAAGGCTATCCTTTCCTAATGAGTTCAAATTATTTGATTTGAATATCCAGCCTCTTAAGCGGGATTTATTTACGGTAGTGGATAATATCTCAAGGCATTCTGTAAAAATTTCACTTCCCAATGCAGAGGGACAGTTGGAAGAATTTGAGGTAGTGGAAGCTTCTAACTTCGAACCGGAATTACAGGCCCGGTTCCCGGAAATAAGAGCTTTTTCCGGTCGCGGTGTTACTGACAGATCTGCTATACTCAAGCTTAGTATTTCGCCACAGGGAATTCAGACAATGATTTTCAGGACCGGAAAGGAAAACGAATTCATTGAGCCCTACTCAGAAGATCATAGGGTATATGCTGTTTTCAAATCAAAACGGGAAAGGGGAAATCTTCCCTGGGTGTGTTCTACCCCCCAGGAAAGGCTTGAAAATGGTATTAATGAACAAGTAAACAATCTGGCTATTACAAATCGTTCGGGCGGTAATTTGAAAACCATGCGGCTTGCACAATCCGTAACTGCAGAGTATTCGAATTATTTTGGAGCAACCAGTTCTGCGCAGGTTTCACTGGTGCTGGCAGCTGTGAATGCCACACTTACCCGCTGTAATGGTGTTTATGAAAAAGATCTGGCGCTTCACCTTAACCTGGTTGCCAATACAACTAGTGTTTTTTATTACAATCCATCTACAGACCCTTATTCACCTGCTTCTCAAATGAGCCAGTGGAATTCTCAATTGCAGTCCACATTAACTTCTGTGATTGGCGAAGCGAATTATGATATTGGTCACCTGTTTGGCGCCTCCGGAGGCGGTGGTAATGCTGGTTGTATCGGTTGTGTGTGTGTGAATGGTTCAAAAGGAAGCGGCATTACATCACCTTTTGATGCTATACCACAGGGAGATAATTTTGATATTGACTATGTGGCGCATGAAGTTGGTCACCAGTTGGGGGCTAATCATACATTTTCCATGAGTAATGAAGGTACTGGTGTAAATAAAGAGCCAGGTTCTGGAATAACTATTATGGGGTATGCCGGTATTACCAGCCAGGATCTTGCACCTCATTCTATTGATATCTTTCACCAGGCTTCTATTGCACAGATTCAGGCCAACCTGAATACGAAAACTTGCCCGGTAACCACTACAATTGCAAATGCAACACCTGTTGTTTCAGCCGGGGCTGATTATACTATTCCAATTAGCACTCCCTTTGCACTGACCGGAGTTGCCACAGATGCAGATGCAGGTGATGTGCTTACCTATTGCTGGGAGCAGAACGATAATGCCTCATCAGGACAAACAGGTTCAGCCAGTGTGGCGAGTGCCACCAAGGCAACTGGTCCTAACTGGATTTCGTTCTCAGGAACTACTTCGCCCATAAGACTGTTTCCAAAACTGGCAACAATTTTAGCAGGTGCTAATATTTCTGGGCCATTGCCGGGTGGTGATGCAGGTGCCAATACCGAAGCATTAAGCTCTGTATCAAGAACATTAAACTTCCGTTTAACCGTAAGAGATAATGCTCCTTACAGTTCTACTGCTCCTGTATCCGTAGGGCAAACTCAATTTGATGATATGGTGGTGACAGTAACCAATACTTCAGGTCCGTTTGCTGTCACTGCTCCGAACACAGCTGTTTCATGGGCTGGCAATTCGGCACAAACCGTCACCTGGTCCGTAAATAATACTACGGCTGCACCGGTTAGCTGTGCCAATGTAAAAATATCTTTGTCTACAGATGGTGGTAATACCTTCACCACACTGGTAGCAAGTACTGCAAACGATGGAAGTGAAGTGGTGACTATACCCAATACGCCAACAACGACTGCAAGGATAAAAGTAGAAGCTGTTGGAAATATCTTCTTTGATATTTCTAATGCCAACTTTACAATTACTGCCGGTTCAGCATGCAGTGCGCCAACAGGGCTAACTGCTTCTTCTATTTCCAATACATCCGCCACTATAAGCTGGTCAGCAGTAAGCGGTGCGGTTTCGTATGATGTGGATTATAAAGCAGCTTCTTCAGGAACATGGATTAATGCTGCTACAGCCACCACAACTGCTTCTGTAAATCTGAGCGGTCTTACACAGGGTACTTTGTACGACTGGAGGGTAAGGACCAACTGTGCATCTGAAAGCAGTTCATATGCCCAGGCACAATTTACTACTACATCGCCATGTAATGCACCAACCGGGCTTACTTCATCATCCGTTACTACTTCTTCCGCTACTATAAGCTGGGCAGCAGTGAGCGGTGCAGCATCGTATGATGTGGATTATAAACTCAATTCTTCCGGTATATGGACTAATGCTGCAACTGGAGCAACAGGAACATCTGTAAACCTAAGCGGTCTTACTGCATCATCCTTGTATGACTGGCGGGTAAGGGCCAATTGCGGCGCTAATGGCAGCAGTGTTTACAGCGAGGCACAGTTTACAACGGAAACAGCCAGTACTTGTGCAACTGCATTTGAACCTAATGAATCTCTGGCTGCTGCTGCTGCTATATCTACAGGTGTTGCTAATTCAGCTGCTATCACAACAACGACAGATAATGACTATTTCAGAATAGTTACTACCAGTACAACCAATAATGTATTCAGCCTGGTTGGCCCGGGTGGTGTTGATTTTGATATGCAGATATTAAACAGCAGCGGAACTGTTATTGGCTCAGGTACAGGAACCACAGCTACTGAAACTGTGACATTAAACAACCAGGCAGCAGGCACCTATTATATCAGGGTGTTTGGCTATAATGGTGCCAATAGTACCAGTTGTTACACTATCACTGCTACAGCTACTGTGGTAACAGGTTGTTCAAGTGTTTATGATGTTTCAACCAACGGCAGCATAAGCGGTGCAGCTACAGTTCCATTCAACACAGATATTAAAGGCCTGGTAAATCCGTCAGGAGACAATGACTATTATAAGTTTGTTATTACTACAGGCGGGACTATTACGATGACCTTAACTACATTGCCTGCCAATTACCATTTAAGGTTATTAAATAGTTCAGGCAGTACTTTGCAAACCTCCAACAATAGTGGTACAACCAGTGAAACAATTAGCCGGACTGTTACGGCAGGCACCTATTATGCAAGGGTTTATCCCAGTAGCACTAGTCAATGGAATGCGACGAACTGTTACACTCTCAGGGTCGCCCTTGGCACTGCTACAAAAGGAGATGAACTGTTTACAGCTAAACCTGTGACTATTTTCCCGAACCCCGTAGCCAAAACCATGAATGTTTCCATACCGGATATTCAGGGTATGGCAGATATCCGTGTATTTGATATTTATGGAAAAATGGTACAGAATAGAAGCACCGGCCAGACCAATACACAACTGGATCTTTCCTCATTGCCATCTGGCATGTACCTTGTAAAAGTGGTGAATGCTGGTAAAGAAACTTCTTTGAAGATCGTTAAACAATAGAAGTTCTTTTGAAAAGGATAAAGCCTTCCTGGTAACAGGAAGGCTTTATTATTAAGATTAATCTTTTTAAACACTTACATTAAAATCTCTCAAGGCATCATTTAAACTGGTTTTTAAATCGGTACTGGGTTTGCGCTGTCCTATAATGAGGGCACAGCCCACACCAAACTCACCAGCCGGAAACTTTTTGGTATAAGAACCGGGTATCACCACACTTCTGGGCGGCACTCTTCCTTTCATTTCTAAAGGTTCTGGTCCGCTTACATCAATGATTTTGGTTGATTGTGTCAAAACAACGTTGGCGCCGAGTACGGCTTCCTTTTCCACAATTACGCCTTCCACCACAATACAGCGGCTGCCGATAAAGCAGCCATCTTCAATAATCACAGGTGATGCCTGCAACGGCTCCAGCACTCCACCGATACCAACGCCTCCACTCAGGTGAACACCTTTGCCTACCTGGGCACAACTGCCCACTGTTGCCCATGTATCTACCATCGTTCCTTCATCCACATAAGCACCAATATTCACATAAGAAGGCATCAGCACTACATTCTTTGCCAAATAGGCGCCATACCTTGCTACTGCATGCGGTACTGCCCTTACCCCAAGGTCTTTATAGTTTTTCTTCAATAACATTTTATCGTAGAATTCAAAAGGGGCCACATCCCATGTCTGCATTTGCTGAATACCAAAGTACAGAAGGATGGCTTGCTTTACCCATTCGTTCACCACCCAACCGCTGTCAGATGGAGCAGCCACTCTTAATCTTCCTTTATCCACTTCTTCAATTACAGCTCTTACAGCATCACTATACTTATTTTCTTTCAATAATTCACGGTTACCCCATGCTTCCAGTATAAGTTCTTTCATTTTTCAAAAATTTGCTGCGAAAATAGTGAATGGTCAATAGCGGTGCTGATAATTTTACCTATATAGTAGTATTCGCCATTCATTATTGCCGATTCCACGATCAAGGTTACTTTTGCTGCATGAATATCGGGTTTGATGCAAAGAGGGCTTTTCACAACGGAACGGGACTGGGCCATTACAGCCGTACACTGATCCATTCCCTGTCAGCATTTCACCCGGAGCACCAGTATTACCTTTTTAATCCCAAACCCGGAGAACTTTTTCAGTTAAAAGGTGAAAGCCTGCATGAAGTATTACCCACCGGTGCTTTTAGCAAACTGTTTCGCTCTGCCTGGCGCAGCAGTTGGGTAAAAAAGGATCTCAAACGGTTAAAGATCGATCTTTATCATGGGTTGAGCCATGAAATCCCCATTGGAATAAAAAAGACAGGGACCAAATCAGTGGTAACTATTCATGACCTGATTCATGAACGGTATCCTGAACAGTATAACGCAATTGATGTAAAGATTTACACTAAAAAATTCAGGTATGCCTGCGATCAGGCAGATAAAATAATTGCAATCAGCGAACAGACCAGGAGAGATATTATTGAGTTTTATAAAACACCTGAAGACAAAATAACGGTATGTTACCAAAGTTGTAACCCTGCCTTTGGTAAAATTGTATCTGAAGAGGAGAAAGCTGCGGTTAAGAAAGAGTATGGGCTGCCGGATCATTTTTTTTTATACGTAGGTTCCATTATCGAAAGGAAAAATTTGCTCAATGTGTGTAAGGCACTTTTCCTCTTACGGGAAGACCTTGATATCCCGCTGGTGGTGATCGGTGACGGCGGAAAATACAAACAACAGGTAAAGGATTTTGTATTCCAGAACGGCCTGGAAAAGAAAGTGATCTTCTTGTCAGAAAATGAGAAAGCAAAAACATCCACTGCATTTCGTTCAGCAGCTATTTTCCCGGCAATTTATCAGTCTGCTGTTGCCATGATCTATCCATCCCTTTTTGAAGGATTTGGTATACCGGTACTGGAAGCGCTGTGGAGTCGTTTGCCTGTCATCACATCTAATGTTTCCTGTTTGCCGGAAGCCGGCGGAGACGGGGCTTACTATGTAAACCCGGTCATTTCGGAAGAGATAGCCGAAGGAATGAAAAGGATTTTTGAAGATAAAAATTTAGCTGATTCTTTAAGAGAAAAAGGATGGCAACATGCACAGCATTTTACCCAACAAAAATGTGCGGATGCTGTTATGCAGGTATATAAAAGTTTATGGTAGATTTTGAAAAAGATATAGAACATTGCCTGCAGGTACTGCAGGATGGCGGTCTTATACTTTATCCAACGGATACGGTATGGGGAATAGGCTGTGATGCCACCAACGGGAAGGCGGTAGAAAAAGTGTACCGGTTGAAAAATAGACCGGATGAAAAGGCCATGATCGTTTTGGTAGCTGATGAACGGGATGTGCTGCAGTATGTAGCCAGCCCCGACCTTGCAGTATTTGATTATTTACAGGAAGCAAAGAAGCCTACCACTGTGATTTATGAAGGGGCTATTGGACTGGCTGATAACCTGGTGGGCAAAGATGGAAGCATTGCTATCCGCATTTGTAATGAACAGTTTTGCAAACACCTTATTAAGCGTTTCAGAAAACCAATTGTTTCAACTTCAGCTAATATTTCCGGTGAGCCTGCTGCTAAAATATTTGCAGATATTAATGAGCAGATTAAATCCGGTGTTGATTATGTCGTTACTTACCGGCAGGAAGATAAAACCATTGCCGAGCCTTCGTCTGTTATAAAATGGAACAACGGTCACCTGGAGATCATACGTCCTTAAGTACACTTTTTAACCTTAGAAGCTAACTGTTACCTTTGCCCGGTATGGATATTACTTGCACGGATAAGGAATTGTTTATCCTGAAAAAGGTTGCCGGAGCGGCCCAGGAACTGGGTATGGAGACCTACCTGGTGGGTGGTTTTGTGCGGGATAAGCTGCTGGGAAGGGAT
>CAYPBW010000131.1:0-8308 GCA_964409055.1 uncultured Chitinophaga sp.
AATGCGATCTTCACCTGGCAAAATTTGAAAATTCCATATTAGAAAAAGCAGACCTGCGTACTTCGTTTAATTACTCTATTGACCCCACTCTCAACAAACTCAGGAAAGCCAGGTTTTCACTGCCGGATGTTTTAAGATTACTGGACAAATATGATATCCTTATTGACTGACAATTCCATTAACATAAAATAACATCAGGGAAATCCCTTAACATTTCCTTTAGCTCATAAAGATTTCTTGGCACCGGCTTTGAATTATTCAGGTTAACCGGGTCGTAAAAACAATTCGTACCGCAAATCACCCGGCCTTTGCAGTACAGGACAATTAAATTCATAAGCCATGAAAAAAATGTTTACACTCCTAACAGGATTATTCCTGACCGCAGCGTTGATGGCCGCTGACCGAAGGCCTGTGGTTACTATTAACAGCAACAACAATTTCAAAATTGTAATTGATGGTAAAAGCTATTTTGGCGACAATATTACCATCCGCCTTTCTCAACTCTACGGAAACCAGCACAGCATCAAAGTCTATGAAATGCGCAGGGGGTATTTTGGAAGAACAGAAAGACTGATCAGCAGGTCATTCTTCCAGACCGGCCGTAAAGATCTAATGATCCGTATTGACCGTTTTGGTAATATCAGCATCCGGGAGAAGAAAAACGGCAGACGGTATGACCGGGATGATGACTGGGACAGATTTGATGACCGGGACAGAAACAGGCCAAGATTCTGATAATCCGTTACACACCATAAACCGTTCCGCACTGGCGGAGCGGTTTTTTTATTCCTGCATTCATTCAATGCTTAATTTCAATCCAATTTAAACTTGTTATATGATTCGCCAGGCTAAACATACTGACATTCCCCGCCTTGTACCATTGATCAATAGTGCTTATCGTGGTGAAGCTTCAAAAAAGGGCTGGACAACAGAGGCTAATCTCGTAAGCGGCGATATTCGTACCGATAAAAACCAAATGGAAGAACTGATGAAAACACCCGGCACTGCATTTCTTGTTTACGAAAATGAAGCCGGCACACTGGAAGGATCTGTATTCCTTCATAAGAGAGAAGATAAGCTATACCTGGGTATGCTGAGTGTTTTACCCGAGCTACAGGCAAAAGGCATTGGAAAAAAGTTAATGCATGGGGCAGAGGTTTATGCCCGCCATGAATATTGTAATAGCATTTATATGCGGGTCATCTCTGCAAGGCATGAACTGATAGCCTGGTATGAAAAATTGGGTTATAAGAATTCGGGCAAAACGGAACCCTTTGAAAACAATAAATATGGTACTGCCACCATGCCTCTTGAATTCATCATTATGGAAAAAACAATCTGAACAAATTCTTAATTACAATGAACAAGGATTTAGAAGCAATCAGGGAGCAACAAAAAGCCTCATGGAACAGCTTTGCTGCTGGTTGGAAAAAATGGGATCCGGTTACAATGGAATTCCTGCAGCCCATGAAAGAAGCCATCATCAATCACTTACAACCAAAAGATGGCCAAAGAATACTGGATATAGCCGCCGGCACAGGTGAACCGGCTTTAAGTATTGCCGCCAGTATTAAAGGTGGTATTGTTACCATTACAGATATTTCAGAAGAAATGCTGGAAATAGCCAGGGAAAAGGCAATAGCAAAAAAAATAACCAATATTGAAACAGTGCTTTGCGATGCCTCTGATCTACCATTTGATGACGGCAGTTTTGATGCAGTAAGTTGCCGGTTTGGATTTATGTTTTTTCCTGACATGCAATTAGCGGCTAATGAAATTTACCGGGTACTCAAACCGGAAGGACGATTTGCCACTACCGTCTGGAACTTTCCTGAAAAGAATTTCTGGGTAACCGCCATAATGGGAACAATCATGCGGCTAATGGAAATACCACCGCCACCCCCGGAGGTACCCGGTATGTTCCGATGCTGCAAACCGGGCAGAATGAGAGACATATTTGAAAAAGCCGGATTCAGGAATATTGAAGAAAGGGAGATTCTCTCCACCCTACAAACAAAATCAGCCGATGAATATTGGGAAATGATGACAGAAATCGGGGCCTCTGTAGTTGCCGCACTCAGCCAGGCAGATGACTCCATGCGATCGAAGATCAAAGAAGAGGTATTCCGGCTAATCAAACAAAACTATCCTGAAAAGATTTCATTAGAAGCCAGTGCTGTTGCCATTACCGCAATAAAATAACCGGGTAAAACTGCCTCTATAATTCTTTGACAAGCAAAAAATTTGTATCTTAACCAAAAGCTTGCTGTATGAATACTCATTCACCCGATGAATTGATACAAATTGCCTCATCACTGCAAAAAAGAGGTTATAACCAGGATGAGATTACCCTTCAGCTCCGTCAGCAGGGTGCTCCTGAGAATATTTTACAGGAAATTATTGCCGAGTTGAAAAAAATAAAACTGCTGCGTAAAAGAAATACAGGATTTGCCTGTTGCAGCATTGGTGTAGTATTGCTTGTGGTTGGCTGCATGCTTACCCTTTTTCTCTACGACAGCGGAGCCAGTATAAAATTTGCTATGTATGGCTTGACCACTATTGGTGTGATTTTCTCTATGAAAGGACTTGTCGATATCATGGGATGGTAATAGAAACCCTGAAATGTATCTCAAACGATAGTAAACCGCTCTTTCTTGTCCCCCATTATCAGCCAATAATTACCATCAGGCATACCCCTTACACTCAGCGAAAAATTTCTGGCAGCATCAATAATCTTTCCCTTCCGGATGGTTGCCCCATTTTCATTGGTTATATAATATGAATCGGGATTGAATGGTACACCGGAGAACTGTATGTTTATAGAAGCATTAACGGGCACCGGGTTGGGACTTACAAAAAACGGGTTTTGGTCTTTCATTACTAATCATATTCTTAACCGGGTTGGTGAGACCTGAATGTTTTTGCAGATGGCCGTAAATAGTGACAAAAAAAATGCCACTTGACAAGTAGCAGATAAAATTCCGGGAAATTGTGAATATCTTCTTCCCTTAAAACTGCAATCATTGATACAGGTTAAGACTCAGGGGTCTCCTTTTGTTTCCCTCCCATTCGCTTACGTTCCTGGTCCAATTTGACGTTGTAGCGAATGGCATCCCAATATTCCTTTCCATACTCGACAAAAATTTCACTACCGGCAGGTATATCTTTAACCGCCTGGATGTACACTTTCAGCCCGTCTTCCACATATTCAGCATTATTGGTTAATCCTTTCACCCGTTGTATGCCCCGGGCATCATTGGCATAGCGGGCCAGTGCTGAAGGATAAGTGCTGGCATCTATTACATGGTTACGTTTCACATAATAGATGTACCCGTTATTCCCGTCATTGTGATCTACCTCTTTCCAGGTCGTTATTTTGCCTTTGTATTCAACGATTTTTGTCCCCTTCGGGATAAACTCCGTTGTAAACAATCCTTTTCCGGCGGCAGGAAGCAAAGATTCTTTGACTTCCAGTTTCTTCTCCAATAAGGCCATGTAACAGTTGGTTTTAAAAGCCGCAAAGATAACAGACAGTCATATATTATTAATCCAATGCTTTAAACTTGCTGACATGACTGGAAATACTTTTATTTTTGCCCCAATGTTTACAGATCAACCCGATACCAGCCTTGATTATCGTGAAGAAACAGACCTGCTCACAGCCACTGAAGACCCCTGCCAGCTTATTGTCTGGAATGACGAAGTGAATACTTTTGAATGGGTGATTGAGACCCTGATGGAAGTCTGCGGACATACGTATGAACAGGCTGAGCAGTGTTCGTACATCATTCACTTCAAAGGAAAATATTCAGTTAAGCAGGGCATTTACGAAGAATTAAAGACCATGTGCGATGCAATTACAGAAAGAGGCATCAATGCAACGGTAGAGATTATTGCCGCCTGACAAAACCCTTTCATTAGCTCCTGCCTTTTTTGTTATATTGCCGGTATGAAAAGATTACTGGTAATTATTTGCGCATTGCTAACATTGGGCTCATCAGCCCAAACTGTCAATATTTCAAAAAATATACGCAAGGCCATGAATGGAATTGATACCCATATCATCCGTTCAAATATCGCCTGGCTGGCTGATGATAAATTGAAAGGCCGTCTCCCGGGAACCGAGGGGTTCCAGATGGCTGTTGATTATGTCGTGGAGCAATACAAAAAAATCGGCCTTGCGCCGGGTGGTGATAATGGAACATACCTGCAAAACTTAATTATCCGAAGATCGATGCTGGTTAATTCATCCGCCACTGCTTTGCTGACCGATAACTCCGGCAATTCGGATACCCTTGAATTCCTGAAAGATTTTACCCCTATCCCCCATCCATTAAAAACGTCTGCAAACGCAAAAGGCCAGCTTGTGTTCGCAGGTTATGGTATAGAAATCCCCGGCGGATACAGTGACTATAAAAATATTGATCCAAGAGGTAAAATACTGGTGATTGTTGCAGGTGCACCGGATGGTTTGCACTCTACACTTACCGCTCATTTCTCCAATAGCGGAAACAAAGTGAATACCGCATACAAAAAAGGTGCGGTTGGTGTTATGCTTATCAACTTAAATCCACGACCCGGCAGCAATACCAGCCCTGCTATACAAATGAATGTGGCCATGAATCCGCAAAAGACCGAAGCCTATGGCCGTGGATTTACCGGGAACCTGGCTATTGCCATTAATAGTAACAAATCAATACTCAGCCGCCTCTTTTTGCAAAGCGGTAAAAAACTGGAAACAGTTTTGGCCAGTATCAAACAAGGTCAACCCTCTTCTTTTGAGCTATCGCTACACCTTACTGTGAATTACAATACAACCCATAAGGATTTTGAAAGTCAGAATGTTGTCGCATTAATACCCGGTACTGATAAAGTACTCAAAAACGAATATGTAGTCCACTCTGCTCATCTCGATCATGTGGGGATCGGTCGTGTCGTGAACGGAGATTCCATTTATAACGGTGCCCATGATAATGCATCCGGGGTAGCTTCACTGCTGGAAATTGCCCGCATTTATAAAAATTCAGGCGCAAAGCCTAAACGCTCCATATTAATTGTTATGGTAACAGGCGAAGAAATGGGGCTTATCGGGTCGTCTTATTTCGCTGCCAACCCAACAGTGCCCAAAGGTTCCATAGTGGCTAATGTTAATACAGATATGCCAACTGTCATTGCGCCACTCTTATCGATAGTGCCGCTCGGGGCAGAGCACAGCACCATGATGAAGCATGTACAATTTGCGGCCAGCCAGTTAGGACTGGAAGTAGAAAACGATCCTGAACCCAACGAAAACCGTTTTGTACGCAGCGATCAATACAGCTTTGTAATGAATGGAATACCTGCCCTGCATATCAAGTATGGAACGAAAACCAATGTGCCCGGGTTCGACCTGGTGACATTTGTAAAACAATGGCGTGCCAAATATTACCATCAGTCAGCTGATGGCATGGATGGCATTTTTGACTTTGCAGCCGCTAAAGTATATGTGCAACTCAATTTCCTGGTGAGCTATTCCATTGCGCAGACACCAGCAAGGCCAGTATGGAATGAGGGAGATCTGTTTGGAAGTACTTCAAATTAATTTTACTTATTAGTATACATAAACAGTTTGTCAAGGAATTTGTAAGAATAGTGTAATATAATAAGGATTACCAATCGCTTTTCTAATTTTACCTGTATAATCAGCAATATGAAAGCAAATAATATTTTCTTATCTGCAGCAGCAGTTTTCATTACAATAGCCGGCTGCGCCAATGATAATCCATCCGTTACTAACCGGTCTGATAGCGACACCAGCAGACTTCCTCCTGTTGAAACAAAAAAGGCAAATACTAATTATAAACCTGCGTTTGCGGGGCAAACCAGGATTGCCGCTGTAAAAACCATCACACCTTACCAGGTAGATAAAATTGCTGAAAAACTGGGAAGACCCTGGGCCGTAGTTCCTATGCAGGATGGCCGTTTGCTTATAACGGAAAAAAGCGGTTATATGATGATACTGGATGCCAGTGGTAAATTGGTGAAAAAAATTACTGGCTTTCCTGCTGTTGACGACAGAGGCCAGGGAGGTATGCTCGATGTTGCTTTTGATCCTGACTTTAAAAAAAACAAAACGATTTATTGGTCCTATTCCGAAAAGTATGGTGAAGGCAACCTGATGGCTGTTGCAAAAGGTCAGTTAAATGAACCTGCAGGAAAGATTGATAATCCCACGGTAATCTTCCGGGCTGCTCCAGCTTTAAAAAGCACCCTGCATTACGGCTCAAGACTAGTATTCGATAAAGACGGAAATCTATTTGTCAGCACAGGAGAAAGGTCAATATTAGAAGGCAGAGTACAGGCACAGGATCTTTCATCTGGTCTTGGAAAGATATTCAAGATAACCAGAGATGGTAAGCCAGCCCCGGGCAACCCTTATATCAATAAACCCAATGCAAAACCGGAAATATATGCATATGGCATCCGTAATGCCCAGAGCCTCGATATTCACCCGACAACAGGTGAATTGTGGGAAGCAGAGTTTGGACCAAGAGGCGGCGATGAATTAAATATTATTAAACCAGGTAAGAATTACGGATGGCCCGTGATCACCTATGGAATCGAATACGGCGGTAAAGAAATCGGGGATGCCATTCAGCAAAAAAACTGGATGGAACAACCTGTTTACTACTGGGATCCTGTTCTCTCTCCCAGCGGAATGGCTTTTTATAATGGCACTGCCATACCCGAATGGAAATACAACCTTTTTATTGGTGGCCTAAGCAGTGCTCATATCTGCAGGCTGGTGATCGTTAACAACAAAGTGGTGGGTGAAGAAAGATTACTGGCCGATAAATATGAACGTTTCCGCGATGTGGCCTACTATAATGGCATGCTCTACACCGTTACTGACGGAGGAAATTTATACAGGATAAGTAAAAAGTAGCTGCTATCTTTAAATATGGGCAGAAAAATTAATGAATAGAAAATGCGCCATATTACTGCTGCTTTTTTGTCTTGCTGTTATGGACGTATCGGCCCAGTCAGCCTACACTTTCACCTATAATTTCAATAAGCCAGAAAACAACATTACTTATCATGCTTTTTTAGTAAGAAATAATGATGGCAGCGGCCTCATTCGTATAAGGTACTTACTACCGGGTAATGAAGAAGATATCCTTACCGAAGCTTTTATTGACGAGTTCAACCCGCCTGGTAAAAATGATGAACCGGACACCAGTTTGCTTGTCATTAAAGCTGTTAACCTTAGCTATATCCAGGGGAATAACAAGCTAAAATTTGAGCCACCGGCTTTTGTTTTCCGTTATAATTCACTGAATAATTTCTTTGAACCGGCAGGAGTTTCAAGCGAACCCAATTATGCAATTTCAACGTCAGTGTCTTTTCAATGGGCTTTACACGAAGGAGCCGCTTTAAATAAAGATATCGTTTCGCTTTTTTTCGGCGATGATGAAGACTTTTATATCAACCTTTTCAGGCCGGTAACCCGCAGCCTGTCCCCTGCTGAAAAAAATATTAAGATGCATTTGCTGATCGTTGCTGACACGATTGATGCAACCATAGGAAAAGCAGTGTCAATTGATATAAAACGGGTAACTGAATTATTCACTTCCATTTGCAGTTACATCGGTATTCAACTCAATACTAATATTCTTGCAGGAAAAAACTTTGGTAAAGACTATACACAGTCTGCTCTTACCAAACTACGGCCAGCACCAAACGATATTGTCATTTTTTATTATTCAGGCCATGGATTTCGTATTCCTGAGAAACCAAGGGCTTTCCCCAACATGAAACTGAAAAATGTAAAAACCCCCAGAACAGCATTCAGGGATAGCCTTGTATGGGCCAAAGCCAGCCGTACCGCCAATATTAGTCAATCACTGAATATTGCGGATATTTTTCAAACCATTACAAAGAAAGGTGCAAGGATGAACCTTGTCATTAGTGATTGTTGCAACGATGATATTTTCTCTGTCAATTTTAAAAGCACCAAACCTTCGGGCACCAAGAGTTCAAATATCAAATGGAGTGAACAAAACCTCAGGGCTTTATTTCTTGATCCAACACCGGTATCAATACTGGCTACTGCCTGTACAGAAACGGAGACATCCGCAAGCCAGGCTGATTTTGGCAGCTTCTACACTTATTTTTTAAAGTCATCACTGGAATCACATTGCAGCATTCTTAAAAACAACGTAAGCTGGGACCAGGTTCTTAAACAGGCACAGGGACAAACAACGATCAATGCCGGTAAAACCTACTGCTCCAAACCAAAAATACCGGCCAACCTTTGCAAACAAAACCC
>CAYPBW010000132.1:0-8244 GCA_964409055.1 uncultured Chitinophaga sp.
TCATATTCTGCCGGGTGAAACACTTTGCTGCTGGTTCCGGCAGTTGTTACAGTATCAGTTGTTTTATCTTTTCTGAATACCAGTTCCGCCACAAAGCGGATCAGTAATACAGCGAGTAAAAATTTCATAGTTACCTCCTTTTTCCTGTGTGTTAACCGCCGCCAGGGCTTGCAACCGCTGACGGGGTTGGGATATAAAAAAACCCGGTCGTTTAGAGCGACCGGGTTTTCCTTCACAGGAGTAGTTACTCCTATGTATGGACATGATCCGGCCGCAGATACCTGTTATCTTTTTCATTGCCAATGGGGGCTTTACCTAGTGGTAACTGCGCATACCCATAGCACCTGCGTGATAAACATGTATCATTCATACTCCTTGTAAATCGTTTATGTTTTTCCTGTTTCAGCATTTTATTTTTCGTTATCCTTAGATTCAATAAGTATCTTATTACACAAAGTCCTTTTGTTTTTTTCTTTTAACCGCCGCCAGGGCTTGCAGCCGCTGACGGGGTGCAATAAAAAACCCCGACGATACTGTCGGGGCCTGTATGGATTGAATTCGTTATTACACTTATTCAGCAGCACTACATGCCCCGCAACCTGCATAGTCTCCTTTGGGACTAAACCTGTTCACTGTTTCAATATGTATATTTCTGCGAAGCATTTTTTTTTAGCGGATGCAAAAGTGAAACTATTTTTTTGATGTTGCCAAATTTTTTCAATTATTTTTTTTGTTTGTCATGCAAGTTGCAGGTTGATGATTGCTATTTCATGGAATGATATGATGATTTATAGTGCCTGCCTGCCGGCAGGCAGGGTTGAATAAAGAAGAAGGTTGTTGCCCTTCGACAAGCTCCCGCCGCGACGGGCAGGCAGCGTGACAGTGTCTTAGTGACTTGTCTTCCGACAACTCCTATAGCTATAGGGACTGAGTAACAAAAGGTAAAAAAAAGATCATCGTAATACTTCCCGGGATGAGTTTCATCATTTCCTTCCGCAGCAATATGGCATAACTTCATGCAACAATCTTCACTCAAAGCAATTGACATGAAACCTCAAACCGGTATGTTGCTCAAGGCTACTGGAGCATTGAACGATACTAATTTTGAAAATGCAGTTATACTGATCACAGAATATAATGAGAAAGGGGCGGTTGGATTTGTTGTCAACAAACTCTTTAGCCGCCAACTGAATGAACTGGAAGAATTTAAACACAGTCCTGCTTTTCCGTTGTATGAAGGAGGCCCGGTAGATGCTGAGCATTTGTTTTTTATCCACCAAAGACCTGATATAATACAGGAAGGAAAGGCTATTGGTGATGATGTTTATTATGGCGGTAATTTTAAACAGGCCATTACGGCTATCAATAATAAAAGCCTCACTGTATCAGGTATTAAGATCTTTATCGGCTACTGCGGCTGGAATGCCGGAGAGCTCGAAGCAGAAATAGCTGAAGGCAGCTGGGAGCCGGCAGAAGAAGAAGTGTTTGCATAAAGGCTTGCCAAAAAAGTTATTGACAATTTAATTTTTATCAGTTGGAATTGCAGGTAAAAAAGTTAAGTTTGGTTAATAACCATCACACCTTTCTTTATGAAAAAACCTGGCAGCCCATCTGCAAGTGGTTCCATTTCCAATGGACCACAAAGTAAATCCCGCCGCAAGCTTTTAAAATTACTGGGACTGGGCACCGGTCTAAGTGCCACTCCTGTTTTTGCAGGCAGCACCAAAGAGTGGGCGGATTCTTTATTCAGCACTGCTGATTTACTCAATGACAAAACCGAGCTGGTACTCTTTCGTCCGCAGGACCTGCTGGAACTGAAGATGACCTTTACCGGGTATAAAAAATCACCGGACAATAAATCATTGATCAAAACAGCGGCGCCTTACCTGCTGCTGGTGGAGTTTCATCCGCAAAGTCTTGCTGAACAGGCATGGGAGGAAGCAGGTGGTGAAGATGGCCAGGCTAACTTAGACGCAGCTGCCAAAAAAGACCTGAAATGGAATAAGCCCAATGAGCCCGTTATCACATCCATGATCATTGGTAATCCTACTATCAATCCCGGACTAAAGAATATTATTCCTCCGGCTAAAACGTATATAGCCGGTAAAACAAGATTGGTGTTTGATACGAAAGGAAAAGACAATATTGTTCTTTCTCCTTCATCATTACTGGACTGGAGCGGTTTTCAGTTAGTGGTCAACAAACGGGCCACCTGCTCACCGGTGTTCAGTGCGGCTGATATAAATACAGCTCCTTATAATAATATCAATATCAAAGCGCCGCAGAAAGTTGATATAATAAAAACAGAGCCTGTAAAAACAGAACCGGTGAGGCAACCGCCTGTGAATAACAATAATCCCGGCCGCCGGATAATACAACCCGCTACAAAAGATACATTACGCCGGCAGGCAGAAGTAAACCGTACTATCCGTGCAGCCGGCAAGGATGAGGCCACGCAGATACAGAAGAATGAATTACCTGTGACGGTCATCAAACAGGATGATGGGATACTGGCCAATATCACTGCATTCCTAAACAGCAATAAACCGGCCCCGGTAGGTGATATGGAAACAGCGATAGAAGTGCCCTATCGTTTATTCCTTTCACCCAACCAGTTTGCTGCCTGGAAACAGGAAACGAAACTGAAGAACCGTCCCGACCTGCAGGGCACACAACTTTCTACATTTGAATTGTGGCATTCAAGACTGGCCAGCACCAATTGCCGGGGAGCACTTGATAACACAAGGGCTACCGATGCTATTAAAACAGTAAGGGCTTTATGGGCTACTGATATTGACGGTGACTGGAAAAACAAACCGGAAAGGGATTATTCACCGGATGGCAAAATGGATTCTGCCGGGCTGAATAAGTTTATCACATCTCTCTATAATGACGACCGCCACTGTATTGTACACCAGACCAGCAATTTTGGTATCAGCGGATTCAGGCCCAAACCAGTGCAGGTAAATAACCTGATGCTGACTACACTCGGCGCCTGGTTAGATGCTATTGTTGAATTTAAAAGACCCGAACTAAGCAGTGTGCTCAGCGACCTGAACATGCTGAAGTGGAAACATATTGCCACATTGGCAAGAGATCATTATGTGGAAGTGGTGTATGCCGGTAATATGTATCCTTTTGGTCATGAAGCCGCATTGGTAAGAATTACTGAACGTAAACCCAAAAATGGCTATGCTGCCAACTGGCAACGTTATTTTGTGGCCATTACAGAAGAGGAAAAAAAGTATAACCCGGTCAACCGGGAGAACAAGCATAATGCTTTTCCTTTTTCCACCATAAAGATTGTAACGGCAGCTACGCCAACTATTAAAACGCCGACAAAATTTACAGGTACCATCAGCGGCAATGATGACCACCAGTTTGTGCCCACTATGCCAAACGGCCAGCCTTTTCTTTTCAAATTAGTAGGTTATGATTTTGACGGCGGTGATGTGAGTTTTGAAATGCCCCTCGTATTTGTCAGCACCAATGTATCGGTCAATGACAGCCAGGCTTTTCATGAAGGCAATATCACTAAACTGAATAATGCCTACAACGGTAATGCTATCAATACGGTTTCGCTGCGCAACCAAAAACTGGCTCTTGCCCGCAGTGTAAACAAACCGGGCGAAACACATTATGAAACAGCGAACATTGTCTTTAACGGCCGCTTTGATAAAAATGAAGCCCCGGGTTTTGTACCGACCACAGCTTCACTGGATATTTTCGCAAGCGCCGTGGAGAATATCACGGGACAGCGCAAGGCCATCAAAGTGCAATTGGAAGATGACCGCAATGCCGGAGGTGTATTTGCCAAACTGCATGCGGCCAGCCCTAAACTGGATGTAAATTTTAACGGCAGCGGTAACAAAACGGGGGGTAGCCTTTCGCCTAATTTTTCTATTACCGGTTTATCAAAAGCATACGGCGTTATCAGTGGCAAGCTGGAAGATGCGAAGAGCAAACTGATGGACCCGGCCCAGTTTTTTAATACAGATGCCAAACTGTTTGGCATTATACCCCTCGGGGATATTATTAAGAAAACGGCTGACCTGTTAAATGGCGAATCGCCCATTCCTGCATTAAAGAATATAGAAACTGATGAGGCACATATCACTCAATACAACTGGAAAGGGGCGAAGCTGGTTGAACGAAAGTTTTTTGGTGATGTGCTTACTTTCAAACCCGGTGGTGATGCCCGCCTGATCATTGAAACAAGCCTGTATCGTTACAAGGCCAATAAGCCGAATGCACTGATCGTGGATTCACATATCAGCAATTTTGATGTGGTACTGATGGGGCTTGCCAAAGTGGGCTTTAAGAAAGTAGGGTTTAAAACCGGCGCTAATACAAAGACGGATTTTACAGTAGATATGAAGAACCCGGCGCTGGAGTTTTTGGGTCCGCTTACGTTCATCAACGTATTGCAGAAATTTATCCCGGCTGATGGTTTCAGTGATCCGCCATTCTTAGATATAACTACCAGCGGCATTACTTCCGGTTATACACTGGCCTTACCGGATGTACAGCTTGGCGCTTTCACATTACGGAATATTAATCTCGGCGCATCGGTGAGTTTATCCTTTACCGGCGGCCCGCTGATCATGCGGTTTAATTTCTGTGAAAAGCATCAGCCCTTTACGCTGACTGTTTCTGCATTGGGTGGCGGTGGTTTCTTTGCGATGGAGCTGGACATGAAAGGTGTCCGCACCATTGAGGCAGCGCTGGAGTTTGGGGCTGCTGCTTCCATCAATCTCGGGGTGGCCAGTGGTGCTGTTAGCATCATGGGTGGTGTGTATTTTAAACTGACCAAGAAAGAGGACGATGGCAAGGAAATAACCATCGAAGGTTACCTGCGTATCAACGGCGCCTTGAGCATTCTTGGCATCATCACCGCCAGCCTGGAGTTCCTGCTGCAGTTGATTGCCAATATTGAAACTGTAAACGGCAAGGATAAAGTAACCAAAGTGTGGGGCAAGGCTACCCTGAAGATCAAGATCGAGATATTCATGTTCAGCAAGACCGTAACGCTGCAAACATCGAGAGAGTTTGCCGGCGCAGGCGCCGATCCCACATTTGCTATGCTTATCAGCGAAGGAGAATGGCAGCAGTATTGTGATGCATTTGCAGCTTGAGAAAAGTGAGATGGGAGTCAAGAGTCGGGAGTCGGGAGGCGGGAGGCGGGACAAAGGAGCGTAAAATATTAGTTAGCATATTAAAAGAAAGAAGCCAACTTTTGAAGCAATTAAAAATCTGAAATCGAAAATCTAAAATTGTACTGGCTATGCCTCAGAAAATCATTGTTACTACCTGTCCGTGGAAAGATTACAAAACAGGAAAATGGATGCTCAGCGCCATGATGAATATTCAGCTGGAAACAGCAGCAGAAACCACATTGGCAGCTTTTCCTGATATACTGAAGTGGATGGAAAAAATTCAGCAGGCTGTTTTCTATGTGCAATGGAATAGCGGTACACCTACTGAATTAAAACCGGTAATATCGAAGTGGGATACGGCCTTATATGAGAAGTTATTTCACAGCGGTATCAAAGTAAAAGGGTTTGCACCGGTGAATATGGCTACGATCAAGATCAAATCATACCCGGTAAAGCATATCAGCAATTTTATTTTTGATACCTATAAAGAAGTAGGTAACCTGAAAATGACGGAACTGCCCAAAGCCAGCTTCTTTACCAAAGAATACACCAGGCTGAACCCGATTTCTAAAGTTACCCTTACCCAAACGGCCCCCATCACCAATCAAAATAAGCGGTTTACCAAAACTGATTTTATCCGGAAAGGACATACGGGACAGGTGCAGGTGAAGCAGCAACTATCCGGTAACCGTGTGATTGCGTATAGCCAGCAGCCGAATGTGGACAGGGATTTTGGTCAACTGCATAATTACTTTGCCAAAAATGAAAAGATATTGGCAAAAGGACCTGCTCCGATACCACCTAAAGATTTTGAATACCATGATGTGTTTTCGGTTATTACCAGTTACCCGGTGATACTGCGCAAGCTGGGACTGATCGTTGATTTTGTTTTGCCTGCTGCCCCTGCTTCCGCAAAAGGAACCGTACGCATTGTGCCTACGAACCTGAATTTCGCAGAAGATGTATCGGTAGTAGCGCCAAATACTTCGTATGAAGCTACTGCCAATGGTTTTTATGCAGCCCCCAAAGCCGGGAGCCCGATTGATAAAGGGGTACTGAAACTGAATACGGATGAGTTTGACGTAGTGACCTATGATACAGATGCAGCGGCCATGAAACTGGTAACCCATGCTGAAACAATCGTAGAGAAAACGGGCATGAAGCTGGCAGATAAAAGCAATTACTTCACTTTCCAGATGATTGATTCGGATGTTTATAAAAATTTAGTGCTGCCTATAGAAAACGAGGAATGCGGTCCTGCCGTGGCAGATGATAAAGATGATACGGATGAAGGATTGCCAGCCCTTCGCAGTGCAGGAATCGGACTGGTAAAGAACGGACTGGCTGAAACCATCTTTCAAAAATTAAAGGCCAATGAAATCATTTTTACCGGTTTTGTAAAACCGGAGAACCAGCTGAAAAGTGTGGAATTGCTCAACACCAATAAAACACAGCCGGTCATCAACTTTAAAGATCCTGTTGCCATTAAAAAAGTGAGAGATGCGGGGCAATTGAAAATAAAAGCAGTGATTGCCAATCCTGTTATCCTGCCGCCAGCGACTCAAACCTTATTTGCAGATGACCTGGTGCAGGGCTACCGGATGGATATTGCCTATGAAGAAAAACCCACACAATGGTATTCGCTGCATAAGCGGAAGAACACTTATGGCTTTTTGCCGGTGGGTGCAGCCACAGCAGAAAATATTCCGCTGGCAGAGGATGAAGTTATTGATGAAGGCTGTATCAATATTGCACTGGTAGAAGATGAGAATGATGAAGATAAAGACACCGATAAAGTAAATGAAGTAATTGCCCGCTGGCAGGGCTGGAGTTTAGCAGTGCCCAAACCGGGCAAGGGCATCAATGAAGACAATGCAAATATTGTAAGCAATGATAATGCAGAGAAAGAGAAGTATAAACTGAAAGACAATGTGCCTTTCCGCATGCAGGTCAATATGGGCCTTGCACCGAAAACATTACCGATGCTTCGCTTTGGTAAAAGTTACCGGCTGAAGGTAAGGACGGTTGATATTGCCGGCAATTCATTACCCCATGATGTGGTACCGGAGAATGCAAATGTGGCTATAAAAGCAGGCATTAAGTATTTACGGTATGAGCCGCTGCCGGTACCGGTGTTGGTAGGTACGGATGAAATTGCCAGCAAAGCCAATGATAAAGTGAGGGAAAGGGATGGTGAGTCGCTGGAGCATATGGTCGTCCGCAGCAATATCGGCATCAGCCCGCAGGATTATGAAAAACAGAATCCCACCAATATTTACCAGGAGGGTACCCGCAATGTGAACAATACTTTAACCTGGATGCCGGAAGCTGTGCGACATTTCAAAGCGCCGCGGAACAGCCAGCATATAGCGGAGACGCATGGTATGTTTGATGAAAGCTTTTCCAATCCTGCCAAAGCAACCGAGACGTATAAATTCATTACATCAAGAGATACAGAAACTGATGTCAACAGCACGGAAACCCGGGCGCCGCTGGCAAAGACAACTGATGCCAACCTGCCCATTGAATATTTAGCCGACCCGATGGCAGCCGGGGTGGTGCTGGTGATGAAATCGAATACCACATTTGAAACCAACTGGAAAAAGGACCAGGCCCGCAAGTTCAGTTTTTACTTTGATGATGAAGTGACTGATGCTTCGGCCAATACTCCTTTTACCAAAGAGGCGTGGAAGAACCCTAAATCATTCCGCATTAAACTGACAGAAGGAAACGGAACAGTGGACTGGAGCAAATCAGACCGGATGCTGACGATTGCATTGCCTAAATCAGCAGAAATAGAAATCAAGTATGCCAGTTTCTGGCGGCCCGAAGATGTGGACAGGTATAATGCCTTGCAGCCCATTGTAAGTTTGGGTACCAATAAGATTCGCAGTCTTGAGTATGCCCGAAAAAGTTTGCACTGGATGTTCAGCCCCTGGCGGAATATAAGATTAGTGCATGCCGTACAGCAACCATTGGAGAAACCGGTCTTTGAACCGAATACATTGAAGAGCGACCGAAACTACAATGACACATTCGCTAAACTGTCTGCCACAATGAAAGTACATGGCAGCAGTACCGATAAAGT
>CAYPBW010000133.1:0-8240 GCA_964409055.1 uncultured Chitinophaga sp.
AAACCTCTTCCGGCAAAAATGGTATAGCTCCACAGCATTTCATACATCGACAAATCACAAGTGCCCAGGCAAATAGAAGGGTAGGGGTCAATTTTTGTAGGTATATTAAGGCGGCCCAAGAAGTCAACAAACTGTTTGGGACCTACTTGTTTCATGATGTAGGCGGTGGCACAGTTTTTTGAATAAGCAAGGGCATTGGCCATGGTCATGGTTCCTCCGCCACATTTTTTGCCGGCCGGCACCCATGCATTCCCGCCAAAATTTTGCGCCACATTTTCCACCTCTGTTTCCGGTGTGAAACCCCGTTCTTCCATTGCTTGTGTATATAGCAATGGTTTGATTGTAGAACCCACCTGTCTTTTTGTTTTCAGGTTGACATGGTCATTCTTGTATGTTTTAAAATGAATGCCTCCCACCCAGGCCCTCACTTCTCCGGTTACCGGGTCCATTGCCATAAAAGCAGCTTGTTCCATTTGCAAATGATACTTTATTGAATCTATCGGAGACATTAAAGTATCTTTTTCTCTTTTGGAGTTCCAGGCAAACACCTTCATCGGCACTTTTACATCAAAACTGGCCCTGATCTCTTTATCACTTAAACCATCTTCTTCCAGGTTTTTCCAGCGGTCTGATTCTTTAATCGCTTTTTCTAAAAACTTTTCCCGTCCTTTCCATATAGAACCGGTTTTCATATCCTGTCTTGCATTAATGCCTTTTTGCAGTGTGGCCATATGCTGGGCCATTGCTTCTTCGGCATATTCCTGCATTTGTACATTGATAGTGGTGTAAATTTTCAGGCCATCATCATATATATCATAAGAATCGCCGTTGTTTTTCTTTACATCTTTAAGAGCTTCTCTTATTTCTGTTTTTAGTACTTCCCGGAAGTAGGGGGCATAACCGGTGTTCTCATCCAGTTTTTTGTACCGAAGAGTAATGGGAGTTGCTTTCAGCTTTGCCGCCACTGCCGGAGTGATTTTTCCATTCACTTCCATTTGGCTAAGTACAACATTCCTCCTGTCCAGCGAAGCTTTGGGATTCCTGATAGGATTGTAGATACTGTTCCCTTTAAGCATACCGATAAGCAATGCGGATTCTTCCACGTTCAGCCTGTCCGGTTCTTTTTGAAAGAAAGTTCTGGATGCATTTCGGATACCGTAAATATTATTTCCGAAAGGCACAGCATTCAGGTACAGCGTAATGATCTCTTCCTTGGTAAAATTCTTCTCCAGTTTGACAGCTATGATCCACTCTTTTAATTTTTCAATTACCCGCCATGCTTTGTTTTTACTACCCTGGTCGAGCAGCGCTTTTGCCAACTGTTGTGTAATGGTGCTGCCTCCTCCCTGTGAGCCCAGGGTGAAAATGGCTCTTAAAGTAGATTTGAAATCAATGCCGCTGTGACTGTAGAAACGTTCATCTTCTGTGGCTACCAGGGCATCCACCACATGGCGGGATATATCCCTGTACTTTACATTGCTCCTGTTTCCCCTTTCTGTATAGTATTTGCCCATCAGGGTGCCATCTTCAGCATATACTTCAGACGCCTGTAAAATGGAAGGGTTTTCCAGGTCAGTAAGGGAAGGCATTTTTCCAAACACACCAAAATTGGCCAGTATGATCAGCAGGATGAATGCAGCGAAACCACCAAAGAATATTCCCCAGAAGATCCGAACAGCTTTCTTCATTTAGTTTAGGATTGTGATAAAAATGGTTTAGTAACCCGGATTCGAAATTAAGAAAAACCTATACGGCTGAAAGGGCACAGTCATTAATTTTTTGCCAAAACAAACGCAATTAACCGGGCTTCCCGTTAAAATTTACCGGGGAAATGCTGGTTCAGGAATGCTTTGTATCCCTCGAGGTTTTTGTTTTGCTTCAGCAGGTCAAAATTACCATTGGTAAGTATGCTGAAACTGTATTTGCCTCCTTTGAGCCAGGGTATAATTTCATCAGCCGTTCTGGGTTTGGTTTTGTCAATGTAAGTAATGGCATCCTGTGCATTGGTGAACGGGGCGATCAGCAATAACCGGTTATCAGCATCCAGTTCAAATAAGTCTAAAGAGAACTGCTTATTGTAATAATTATCCCTGTGATAACGGGCAAATGCATTCCTGGCTTCGTTGGAGAAAACCGGGTCAACCTTGTTCAGTATCAGCACCACATAATGTGCTTCGCCGGGCGCATGCACAAAAGGTGCATCTGGTTTTACAGCAGGTTTTATTTGAGACGAATCTGTAACCGGTTTAACAGGAACTGTCACAACAGGTGGTTTTGTAGTAGCCGTATCTGTTTTTGGTTTTGGAGGCTGAATAATTGTTACGGGTTGCCGTCCTGCTGCAGTGTCAGATGGCGCACGGGTTACTACCATTCTTTTTAATTCATCTTCTATTTGTGCTCTGCGGCCCAGCACATCCAGTAAGGTAGCTGCTTTGGCTGCAATAGGTGTGTTGGGGAATTGTCCTATTATATTGGTGAGTACATCTTTGGCGATGCTGTCCTGTCTTTGCTTGATGTAATACACTGCTTCAATATAGAGCAGTTGCGGTGTCCAGTAATTCCTTCCGTAAATGCTGTCTGCAGTTTTCTTTTGCGCAATAGCTTCAGCAAATTTTCCTTCAATAAAAAGGTCGTAGATCTTTTCGTATGTTTTGGTAGCAGCGTTGCCCGGGGTTTTGGCATCCGGATTTTCGCCGGTAGCAAGGATTTTCGCAAAAGAAGTCATGCCATAGTTGTTGGTAAGCAATTCCTTTACTTCTGCTGCTTTGGCTCCATTACCATTCTTGTTATAGCAATAGTACAGGTTGAACAATACTTCACTCATTTTGCCAAATTGCGGGAAACGGCTGCGTAACTGCTCCAGGGTTTCAGTTCCTGCATTGCAATCCTCAATATTCTGAATATAAGCTTTGCCCAGTTCAAATAATGCCTGCTGAACAGAGTCATTGGACAGCGCCAATAACTCAGGTGTTATCGGAAGTTTATCGTACAAACCTTCAAAAGACAGTTCATCATCTCCTCCTCCTTGTGTGGGTTTTCCGCCGGCCTGGTTTTGATTGCCGGGTTGGTTGCTGTTGATAATGCCGGCTAAAACCGCACTTCTTCGCCAGTTATCTATGTTGGGACGAACACCCCATCTTGCTTTGAAGTCTGCTGTTCCTCTTGTCCTGGAAGCTTCATTATAGAAATACCATTCCCCTTTTGAATCACCGGAGGGAAAGAGAGGCGGAGGTGCAGTGGTAGCAAAAGGTGAAGTGGCAGAAGCAGGCTGTTCTTCCTTCAGCCCTTTTTCTTTGCGCAATTGTTTTACCAGCTTCTTTACAAAATCCTTTCTTTCTTGTTCGGGTAAAGCAGCAATACGTTGCAGGCTGTCCTGTCTTTCCAGTATTTCGTAATTAAGTGCAATTACGGCAAGGGATTCTTTCCGGGCCTTTATATCATCCGGGTTTTTCAGGTTGGGGTCGCCGAGCCGTATACTATCGTAATAGTTATAAGAAAGCCGGTATTTTTTCTGTGCAAAAGCCAGTTCCGCCAGTTGAAGAAACGCTTTGTTGCGCTGGGCATCCCCGTTAGTGGCAAACCGGGTGCTTTTCAGCAGTAATGACATGGCTCCGTCAATATCTTTTCCTTCCAGTTGCATCTGGGCCGCCATATAGTAAATAATATCCCTGTAGTCTTCATACTTATCCTGTTTGGCCATGCGGATAAGCGCCGCTATATTTTTTTCAATGGTTTTATCATCATCACGGTTTACCCGAATAGAAGCAAGACGGGCATAAATATCAAGAATGGGGTCCGTGGTATGATTGCTGACCTTGCCATATAAATCTTCAGCTTCCTTATACTTACCTGCCAACTCATAAAGTTGAGCTGCCAGGTATTCCCAACGGGCTTTTTCCTGCTGGTTACGGGCATTACTCAGAGCATTTACCAGGTGATTGGCAGCGCTATCCCACATATTCTGTTTATAAAACCAATAGGCCTGCACTTCGTGCAGGTCATTGACCAGGCGTTTGGGAAAGTTAGGATCATTGCGAAGCGTAACGATCAGGCTGGCGGCTTCGGCAAACTGGTCCTGGGCCAGGAAATTTCTTATCTGCCAGATAAAGGCATCATTGCGGCTGGGCGGTTCAGAAAGTAATCTTTTGGGCAGGCTTCTTTTTTCTTTTGTAGAAATACTGTAAGCCGAATTACCATCCCGGGCACTGCCGATCGTCAGGTAGTAACCATCCTTTTCTTTTGGGGCAAAGGCATAGTTGATGAACTGGAACATCAGGTAGGCAGAATCGAATTTCTTTTGCAGGTAAAAAGCGGCTCCCCATAAAAGGTACAGGTTGTCTACCCAGTCATTGCGCAGGTCATGCAGGGCAATACCTGTTGAGGCTTTGTACGTAATGGAATCAAGTTGTATGGAATCTGCCGCTGTAGCGTCAAGGGAATAGTTATAAAAAGGGAGAAGCTTTGAGTAATCGTCTTTGTAGGCTTCTTTAGCCCTTTCCAGCACTTCGTTCAGTTTGTTATTGGCGTTGAAGAAATAATTATAATGCGTGGCGGTGTTTTGAATGAACCGGCGGGGCAGGGTAAATTTTTTCTGATCTGATTTTTCAGATCGCAGCACCCTTTCGTCGTACTCCTTGGGCTTCTTGATGTCAAAAGAGATTCCCAACTGGCTGAAAGCGGGAAAACTGACCTGGAAGAGGATAAGGAGGAGGATCGCAGTAGTCGTATATCGGTTCAATCGCATTTTCCGGCGCAATCTAAAGTCTTAATAACTGAAATTCAAATATTTTAGTATAAATCTAGGCCATTTTTTTCAACAGAATTTGCCCCTTTGAACACCCCAAAACCAATAACCAATCCTTACCTTTAGTTCCCAAATTTTTGGTTATGGTAAAATTAGATGCCGGTACCACCTTTCAGCGGCTGCGAAACCGCTACAGGCTGGTGGTGATGAATGATGACACATATGAGGAGGTGGTGACATTTAAATTGTCCCGTTTGAGTGTTTATATCATGTTGAGCACAATTTTTGTATTACTGGTTGGACTCACAGTAGCCCTCATCGTTTTCACACCTTTGAAGTATTACATTCCGGGAGCCAGCACCGATTATAAATCTGCCATGGAGCTTCGCCAGCTGAAGTACCAGGTGGATGAAGCCAATAAACAGATCCGTTTATTGCAGCAGTTTGATGCAGGTTTACGGAACGGGCCTTTGAAAGGAAACAACACTGTTACCCTGGATACAACGATTTTGAAAGTACCAAAAGCAGAAATTTCACAGGATTAACCAACATCGCCATGTTTAATACCAAAAACAAAACCGACATGCAACCAACCAACGGCAACGGAAACGGCACTACCTTAATTGGAGCCGGCACTACCTTAAAAGGTGATATCAGCAGCAGCAGCGATCTGCGAATTGACGGCACCATCATCGGTAATATTACCAGTTCCGCCAAGATTGTGATTGGCAGCAGCGGTGTTGTAGAAGGTGATATCACCGGCAACCAGGTTGATGTTGTGGGAAAGGTATCCGGAAATATCCGGGCGAAAGAATTGTTACAACTAAGAGGTGATGCCGTTGTGAACGGAAATATTTATGCAGGTAAATTACAGATGGAGCCTACTGCCACTTTCAATGGCCAGTGCCATATGGGAGCCAATATAGTAGAGATGAATAACAATGAACAACAAGCAGCCGCCAGATAGTAACAAACAATTCTTCCTCCGTTATGCCAGCCTCGGTTCACAGTTGCTGGCTGCCATAGGACTGGGTGTTTTTTTGGGTTTAAAAGCAGACCAGTGGCTGCATACATCCCCTGTTCTGGCCTGTGTCTTACCTTTGCTCGTCCTGTCAGGGATTTTCATCAAGATCTTCCGGGAAACAAGCAGGAAAAAGAATAATGAATAAGAGCTTTTTTGATGTAGCCAAACCTTTAATCGGACTTTTCATCGTAGTGACAATTGCTGCTGTGGCCGGCAAAGACTGGCTGGCGCAATACCATATCGACTGGCGGGTGGTTGCCGTTGGAAACTTTTTATTGCTGGATGTGGGCCTTACCGGTTTGTTTATCATGATGAAAACACTGAAGTCTTCCAATCCACAGGCATTTGTCAGGGCGATGTACGGCAGTTTCATCATCAAATTCTTTGTGCTGGCTGTTGCTGCATTTGTTTATATCATGGTGACTAAAAAAGCAGTCAATAAAGAAGGCCTTGTGGTTTGTGCTGCCTTGTACATTGCTTATACTTTTCTTGAAGTAAGGATAATGACCAAACTGCTGAGGGAGAAAAATGCCTAAAAAAGAAGTACCGGTCGGTCACCTGCAGCAATACCTGCCCGACGGCACCGGTGAGGCGGTGATGAATTACCTGCACCAGTACAAAGTACACCTTACCATTACAAGGGAACGAAAAAGTATTTTAGGCGATTACCGTCACCGCACCCATCATGCCAATCACCGTATCAGCATAAACGGAAGCCTGAACAAATATGCTTTCCTGGTCACCCTGCTGCATGAGATTGCCCACCTGCTCACTTTCGAACAATATGGCAACCGGGTGCAGGCACATGGCAAAGAATGGAAGATGATCTTCGGGCAACTGCTGCAACAATTTTTACAACATCACACTTTCCCCGCTGATATCGAAAAGGAATTATTGCTTTCGCTGAAGAACCCTGCCGCCAGCAGTTGTGCCGAAGAAGGACTGATAAGGGTATTAAGAAACTATGATGCGAAGAAAGACAATCATCACCTGGTGGAAGAACTGCCGGCCGGCAGTACTTTTCGCCTGAAAGATGGCAGGGTATTTAAAAAAGGCGAAAGAATCCGCAAACGGTTTAAATGTGCAGAGCTGCAAACGGGCAAGCTCTATCTCTTCAGCCCGGTGTATGAAGTGGAGTGGTTACGGGTCTGAACTGGTAAAACATCCTGCTCTGTTTCATCATTAATTATTGCTGCCGTACCTTTGCGGCCACAAAAATTAATTATATGAAGAAAATTATCTTAGGAATTGCAGCAATGACAGGAATTACGTTCGCTAATGCACAAACCAATACCGGCGACTGGATGGTGGGTGGCAACTTTCGGTTGAACACCGCTGATAACAATACACAGATCAGCTTTACACCGAATGCAGGCATTTTTGTAGTGGATAACCTGGCCATCGGTGGCAACTTTGGCCTCAGCTATTCAAAGTCGGGTGATAATAAGTTCACCTCTTTTAACGTAGGTCCTTTTGTGCGTTATTATTTCACCACAGAATCACAGGCTGTCCGCCCCATACTGCACGGTACGTTTAATTACCTGAGCACTAAAAGCAAGATTGGCAACACGGCTTCGTCTACCAATACCGGTGTTAACTTTTTTGTAGGTGGCGGCGCGGCAGCTTTTATCAGCAAGAATGTTTCTATTGATGCGCTGCTCGGTTACGACCGTACGAAGTACAAGAATTTTGACGGCAGCGGTGGTTTTGCTTTCAATATCGGCTTCCAGGTGTACCTGCTGAAAGACCAGGTAGATAAAGTGAAAGGGAAGAAGTAAGGATTAGCCATTGAGGCACTCAATAATTTCCTGGCATATCAAACCACAGATAGCACTGATTATTTTCACGGATTTCACAGGTTTAGTAAATAACCGTGTGATCTGTGCTTAATCTGTGTATTCTGTGGTTTAAATTTCTTTCAGAGCTCCTTTATCATCCACAATGGGCAGCCGAAATGACCGCTGTTGCCCATAGGGCCATCCAGGTAGGTAAAGCCCATGCGGGCATACACTTTCAGTGCAGCTTTCAGTTCGTTCATGGTTTCCAGGTACACTTTTTTAAAGCCATTGGCTTTGGCCTGCTCCAGGCAAAGTGCAATGAGTTGTGAGCCGAGGCCGGTGCCCCTTGCTTCGGGCAGTAAATACATTTTTACCAGTTCACAGGTATCGTCAGGCAATCCATCGGTAGGGTAGATGCCGCCACCGCCAACAATCTTTCCGTTTATTGCTACAATATTGTACACGGATCTTTCTTTTTGAAACAGTTCGTACAAGGCATCGGTAGTAGGATCGTAGTACACGGTGCCGGGATGATTGGCGCCGAATTCTTTCAGCGTATCCCGGATGATGGCGGCGATGACAGGATTGTCGGATGGCTCGATGGGGCGGATGATGGTGTTCATGCTGTAAAGATAAATCTTCGGAGGGCAGGGTATTCGTCTGAACCTGGATTTGGGGAGATTATTTGGATTTC
>CAYPBW010000134.1:0-1882 GCA_964409055.1 uncultured Chitinophaga sp.
CTATATCAAGACAAGTTTATGGAATTAGACTTGTATAATGATACCTACGACTTCATTTGTAATTCCATTGACAAACCCAACGCAAAACTTCTGGAAATTGGTTGTGGCCCCGGCAACATTACTAAATACCTTATAGCTAAAAGACCGGACTTTGACATATTTGGAATTGACATTGCACCCAATATGGTAGAACTTGCCAGGCAGAATAACCCGACTGCACATTTTGCTGTTATGGACAGCCGGCAAATCAACAATCTTGATTCAACGTATGATGGAATTGTTTGCGGATTTTGTTTGCCCTATTTGTCGCAGACGGAAACAAATGAACTAATCTCTAACTCATACGACTTATTAAACGACAATGGGCTGCTCTATTTAAGTTTCGTAGAAGGCGACCCGGACAAATCCGATTTTAAAGCCGGTAGTGGCGGACGAGTTTATTTTTATTACCATAAGTTAGACGACATTACATCACAACTTAATAGTTTTAAATTCGGAGAAATAAAAATATTTAAAGTGAAGTATAAAATTTCAGAAACGGAATTTGACACTCATACAATATTGACAGCAAAAAAGAAATAAAACCCATTTTAAAATAAACCGATGGCACAAATCAATCCTCACATAAACTTCAACGGCAATGCCGAGGAAGCGTTTACCTTTTACAAATCAGTATTTGGCGGAGAGTTTACAAAACTTGTTCGCTTTAAAGACATTGCAAGCGATGAATTTCCCGTAGCGGAAAAGGAAGAAAATAAAATCATGCATATTGCTTTGCCTGTCGGCAAAAACCTGTTAATGGCCAATGACGTTCCTGAAAGTATGGGCAAAACAAATGAAAACGAGAACAGGTCTAAAATAGCCATTAGGGCAGAAAGCAAAGAAGAAGCTGTCAACCTGTTTAACGGGCTTTCAGCAGGGGGACAAATTGAAATGCCATTTGCCGAGAGCTTTGGAGACTCCTGCTTTGGTATGTTCAGAGACAAATATGGAATTGAATGGATGGTAGAATTTGACCCAAACAATAAAGGACAAATTTAACTGATGGAAAACAACGATTGCCTTACATGAACTGTGCAAAAACCCAATCATGCTTACCGAAGAAATAAAAAAATATATTGACAAGAGTGTGCTGTGCTGGCTGGCTACCTGCAATAAGGATGGTGAACCGAATGTTTCGCCCAAGGAAATGTTTACCTGGCAGGATGAGCAGACCCTGCTGATCGCCCATATTGCGTCGCCCAACAGTGTGACCAATATCCGAAATAACCCGAATGTATGTGTGAGTTTTGTGGATGTGTTCGTACAAAAGGGATTTAAGCTGAAAGGCAGGGCCAGGATCATAGAAAAAGAACATGCTGCATTCCCTGAGAAAGTAAAACACCTGACCGACCTTTTTTCTGATGCATACCCGATCAAAGATGTGATAGAAGTGGCGGTGACCAAAGCAGAGCCTATTGTTGCACCCAGCTATTTCCTGTTTCCAGAAACGACTGAAGAAGGACAAATAGCAGCAGCCCATAAAACCTATAAGGTGAGGGCTGCTGAATAGTTATTTCTTCACCATATACAGCATCTGCCCGTTGCTGTTTTGCATGGACACTACCAGGGTATCACCGTTGAATGAATAATCGTACATGAACTTGTAGCTGTTTCCTTCGGCCTGGAAACTGAAGGTGCTCTCGGTTATTTCTGTTTTGCCGGGATTATTGAAACCGTCTTTTCCAAACGTAAGCTTGTCGCCCTCAAAAGTGTACACGGTGCCTACATTCATCGTTGCCGCCGTGCCGGTGGCCCGTTTTATTTCCCAGGCGCCCTGCAGCTTTTCTGCATTAGAAAGCGGCCGTTCGGTTTCGGTATGAATATGGCCTGGTTTTACATC
>CAYPBW010000134.1:1982-5054 GCA_964409055.1 uncultured Chitinophaga sp.
TCCCATTTAGCCAGCCGGCCAGCGATTCCAAATTCAGAAGGGCCCTGCATCATAGTGTATATTTCTCCGTTAACATGCTTCATGGCACGGTTAAATCCATCCGGCCATTCTTCCAGCCGGCACAAATGTTTTTTATAGAAGTTAGGGATCAGCAACTCCATGTAGCGGGGATTGGCAACATCGCCTTTGGCCTCAATGGCCCTTATTTCTGCCAGCACAGCAGGATCCATTTGTTTGGCCAGTACATCTACTGAATACTTTCCATACTCCGGTGCGCTGGCCATCATATTGGCAACGATCAGGGCCTTCATATGCTGCTGGTACTTTAGGGCATATTCCATTCCGAGAATGCCGCCCCATGAATTGCCCAGCACATAAAAGTTGGTGGAATCAGCGCCGATGGCCTTGCGTACCTGCTCCACTTCTTCCACAAACCGTTCGGTGGTCCAGAGACTGCTGTCTTTGGGCTGATCGCTGTAATAAGAGCCGAGCTGATCGTATTCGTAAAACTCAAAGCCCTCTTTGGGGAAAAAGCTTTCGAAACATTCCATGTATTCATGTGTCATGGCAGGGCCGCCATGGAGTAATAAAATTTTGATGCGGGGATTATTGCCGAATCGTTTTGTCCATACGTTGAAATTACCTACCGGTGTACTGATGGGAATCATGCGGACACCGGCAGATTGTACGCCGCTGTCGCCATAATTGAAATACTCGGATACCGGCATGCCGGCACCGGTTGCGGGTTGTTTACCCGGCTGGTTACAGGAAATAACAAAAGCAGTGACCGTCAGCAGGAGGAGGTAATTTCTCATAGCAGCTATTTTACAGGAAGATAATAATTTACTTAACTTACTGCTCTCAAAGACCGGCAATATGCGATACTTTTTCTTCCTTGCTTTCAGCATTGGCTGCATGGCAGCAGCATCACAAACCAAATCAGATTCCATCAAATTAGTACAGGATGCACTGAAGCTCTACGATCTTTCATTCACAGAAGCCGAAGTGGATTCGATGCTGGACGGCCTGAAGGAAAACAAAGATGTGTATTACAAGATGCACAAACTATTCCCGCCAAACGACCTTACATATCCTTTTGCCTTTGTACCGGCGCCTGGCATGCGGGTGTCTACCCGGAGAGAACGCATCAGCTGGGATATTCCTAACCAGACCCAACTGCCTGCCAACCGGGATGAACTGGCTTTTTATTCCATTCCGCAATTAGCTGCGCTGCTCATCAATAAACGCATCAGCTCGGTGGAGCTGACAAAATTTTTCATTGAACGATTAAAAAAATACGGCGACACTTTACAATGTGTAATCAGCCTGACGGAAGATATTGCGATGCAACAAGCCATGCAGGCCGATGAAGAAATTGCCCGGGGTGTGTACCGCGGGCCTTTGCATGGCATTCCCTACGGACTGAAAGACCTGTTTGCTGTAAAAGGCACAAAGACTACCTGGGGCAGCACTCCCTACAAAGACCAGGTAATTGATGAAGATGCCTTTGTTTATAAACAACTGAGAGGAGCCGGCGCTGTGCTCTGCGCCAAACTTTCACTTGGTGCATTAGCCTACGATAACAAATGGTTTGGCGGCGCCACCAAAAACCCCTGGAACCTGAAACAGGGATCAAGCGGGTCATCGGCCGGATCGGCAGCAGCTACCTCTGCAGGCTTATTGCCTTTTGCCATTGGTACGGAAACATGGGGTTCGATTGTTTCACCTTCTACCCGCTGTGGTGTAACGGGCTTGCGCCCCACCTTCGGCACTGTGAGCAGGAACGGTGGTATGGTGCTGAGCTGGAGTTTGGATAAGATCGGTCCTGTTTGCCGCAGTGCGGAAGATGCAGCGATAGTATACGCATTTATTCACGGAACCGATAATAATGATCCGGGAAGTATAAGGCATACGTTCAACTATACGGGCAAGATAGAAGACTTTAAAAAACTGCGGGTAGCTTATGCCGGTAATTATTTCAAACGGCTGGCAGCAGATGCACCGGAGTGGAAAGTGCTGGAAGTGTACCGTTCCTTAGGAGCGGATGTAAAGAATGTTGTTTTTCCTGATTCCACTATTTATCCTTTTGACATTATGAATGTGGTGATCAGCGCTGAATCGGCTGCCGCATTTGATGAACTGACAAGAAATAACCGGGATGAACTGATTGAAAGACAGGATAAGAATTTCTGGCCAAATATATTCCGCACTGCCAGGACCATACCTGCGGTGGAATACATCAATGCCAACCGCTGGCGGTCGAAGCTGTGCAAGGAACTAAGAGGGTTTATGAGCAATTTTGATGTGGTGATCGTTCCTACATTTGCGGGCAATCAAAGCGCCATGACGAACCTTACCGGCCACCCTGTTGTTTGTGTGCCGATTGGCTTTAACAAGAACGGAACACCTGTCAGCATTACGCTGATCGGTAACCTGTATGATGAAGCCACAATCCTGGCTGCTGCGAAAGCCTTCCAGGACAAGACCAATCATCATCAGCAGCATCCGCCATTATTCAAGTAAGATTTAATATTTAAGAATGAAGTATTTAATTCCTGCCACATTATTGTTCGTACTCCTCTCCTGCAATCAGAAAGAAAAAGCAGACCTGCTGGTGTACAATGCCACTATCTATACCGTGGACTCCTCGTTCTCTACTGCCGAAGCGATGGCAATAAAAGACGGAAAGATAGTAGCAACAGGTAAAACAGCTGACCTTGAAAACGAGTATGATTACAAAGAGAAATTAGATGCCGAAGGTAAATTCATCTATCCCGGTTTTATTGATGCCCATGCCCATTTTGTGGGCTATGGCATGAGTTTGCAGACGGTGAACCTTGTCGGCACCAAAAGCTGGGAAGAATGTATTGAAAGAGTAAAAGCGTTTGCAGCCGAAAACAAAGAAGGCTGGATTACAGGCCGCGGCTGGGACCAGAACGACTGGGATTTAAAAGAATTTCCCAACAATGAAGCGCTGGACACTTTATTTCCCGACAGGCCGGTTTTACTGACGAGGATTGATGGTCATGCCGCTATTGCCAATGCCAAAGCACTGGAACTGGCGGGCATTAA
>CAYPBW010000134.1:5154-8191 GCA_964409055.1 uncultured Chitinophaga sp.
TGAAAATGCGATTATATGTAATGCTGAGTGATGCAAAAGAGAACTATGAGTATGCTGCTAAAAACGGAATGATAAAAACAGACAGGCTGAATGTAAGAAGCTTTAAAGTATATGGTGACGGCGCACTCGGTTCAAGAGGCGCCTGCCTGCTGGAACCTTACAGCGATAAAGCCGGGCATTATGGTTTCTTATTAAGCAAGCCGGAGCATTTTGATTCGGTGGCCAACTGGCTGAGTGAAAAGCAGTGGCAGATGTGCACCCATGCCATTGGCGACAGCGGCAACCGCACCATCCTGAATATTTATGCCAAATACTTAAAAGAAAAGAATGACCTGCGCTGGCGCATCGAACATGCACAGGTGGTGAATCAGAACGACTTTGCCTTGTTTGGAAAATACTCCATCATTCCTTCGGTACAACCTACCCATGCCACCAGCGATATGTACTGGGCAGGTGACCGGCTGGGTGCAGCAAGAGTAAAAGATGCCTATGCCTACCAACAACTATTGCAACAAAATGGCTGGATGCCGCTGGGCACTGATTTCCCCGTAGAAGATATTTCTACTTTCAAAACGTTCTTTGCTGCCGTCATCAGAAAGGATGCGAAAGGATGGCCGGCGAATGGTTATCAAACCGAAAATGCACTCACCCGGGAAGAAGCCATCCGGGGCATGACGATATGGGCTGCTAAATCCAATTTTGAAGAAACCGAGAAAGGAAGTTTAGAAAAAGGAAAGTTTGCTGACTTCGTTATTCTTGACCGTGACCTGATGAAAGCTGCTGAGAATGATATTTTGCAAACGGTTGTGCTAAAAACTTACCTCGGTGGCGAAAAAGTATATGTAGCCAAATAACTACAGTTGATTAACTGAAATCATAAAATCCACATTTGTGGGTAATTGTTGAAACAAACAGGCATTCATAGTCGTTAATTTTTAATTATGTTTGCCGCTATGTATGGTACGGAAAAAAGGTCTGTAAGGGTAGCAATCCTCGATCTCTATGAAGGCGCCCCCAACCAGGGAATGCGTTGTATCCGAACCATCCTGAAAGAATGGGGCAAGGTCAATGATCTGGACCTGCATACTGATGAGTTTGATGTCCGCCTGCAGAATAAAGTTCCTGATACCAGCTATGATATTTACATTTCTACCGGTGGTCCCGGTGATCCGCTGATCACCCGATTTGATGACTGGGACATCAGCTGGTGCCGCTGGCTGAATGAAATGGAACGCTGGAACAATAACCCGGATACTGTTCAGAAGAAATACATCTTTTTTATCTGCCATTCCTTTCAACTGGCCTGCCGCTATTTCAATGCAGGGCTGGTATGCAAAAGAAAATCAACTTCCTTTGGTGTTTTCCCTGTGCACATGCTGGTGGATGGGCGCAACGAAGAAGTATTTCATGGACTGAAAGATCCCTTTTATGCTGTTGACAGCCGCGACTTCCAGGTAATACAACCCAATATAGAACTGCTGGAAGAAATGGGCGCCAGCCTGCTTTGTATTGAAAAGAACCGACCCCATGTGCCGCTGGAAAGAGCGGTGATGGCCATTCGTTTCAATGATTATATGATCGGAACCCAGTTTCACCCTGAAGCTGATGCACCGGGTATGCTGATGTACCTGAAGACAGAAGAAAAAAGAAAGACCGTTATAGACAATCACGGTGAAGCCAAGCTCAGCAGCATGATAGAACACCTGGAAGACCCCGATAAGATCGTCTGGACCCACTCTCATGTGTTGCCCAACTTCCTGAATTCTGCCATCCCGGTAACAGAAATGGCTATCTGATTTTCAATGTGCTAAAATAATTTTAAGGGGCACTGCACTTTTCACCTTCTTACTATACTAACTTGCATCAAGAGTGTTTCACCAATTATCCTTCCATCCACCCCTCTTTGCCAACTGAAACACTCGGGTATGGGCAACTGATTATTTATTTACTGATTTAAAATTTAAACAGATGAAACTGATTTCACTGTTATTGCTGGCTACATCCTGCGGCACTGCATCGCATCAGCAGGTGAATACAGATACCATCAAAGTAAAAGTGAAGGAAAGCTTTGAGATCAAATTAGCCACTAATATGGGTACCGGCTATAGCTGGTCGTTGAAAGATTCGGCTTACCGCCAGTTTATGTCTTTTGACTCTGTGTATACGATACTTAACCCGGAAGGAAAGGATAATGCGCCGGAAATACAGGTATTCTGTTTTACAGCATTGAAGAAAAGCAGCACTACCCTTCACTTTTTGCATGCAAGACCATGGAGAAAAGAGGAAAAACCTGACCAGGAGAAGCAATACCTGGTCATCATAGAATAAAAACCATTTATTAAACCTTAAAAACATCTATGTATGAAACACATCAAAAAACTACCAGGGTTGCTACTGGTGATTGCACTGCTTGGCTGCCAGTTTGGAATGGCACAGCCCATCCAGTTATCGGAAAAATATAAGCAACGGGAATTAAAAGCACCGGAGAATGTGAGAACATTGCTTCTGAACCAGCGTAAGCAAATCACTGACCAGAAATTGCAGTTCAATGTAAGTTTTACCGGGGTCAGCAGTAAAACACTGGCCCAGATAACCGGTGAAAAAGAAGTACCCGAACAGGAAGTAAACCGCATTAAACAATATATAGTTGCCCGTAAATTAACACCTGCTGCCATTGATATTACTAAAATTAGATTACTGGGCTGTATTGCCAGTTCTAAGAAGTATGATGCAAGAACACAGGGCTATGTTACACCTGTAAGAGACCAGAAATGCGGTAACTGCTGGGCCTACTCTGCTTTAGGCGCTTATGAAGGCAGTTATAAAAAAATAAACGGCAGCTTTATTGATGCTTCCGAACAATATGCTGAAAACTGCGTGGATGGCGACTGCGGCGGGGGCTTTGCATATAAAGTAATGGAATGGATGGTGGATAACAATAAGAACCTGGAAAAAGAAACCGTTGTTCCGGATGCGGGTGTAAACCAGCCTTGTGCAGGAGGTACACCTTCCACCAATTATTACGCCACTGACTGGG
>CAYPBW010000135.1:0-8166 GCA_964409055.1 uncultured Chitinophaga sp.
CGTCCGTTCTTCAGGTTTTCGTATTGTAAAAGCAGTTCTTTCAGTTGTTCCCGATCTTCCCGGTATGGATTATCTTTCATTCGTTCCGGTGGTTTGATGAATAATGTCCGATTTTCGGATGATAAAGAGCTAAGGCAGGCAGTAAAATCCCTTTACTCCCTGAAACTGTTTTATTCTCAACAAGTTAATATAAAAAAGTGGGGAAATATGAGCCCAAATTTTCCCCATATGTGCAAAATAATGACAATTTTTAAGCAACCAACCGTAACAAATTCCCTTCTTCTGCGTTAATGAAGTACTAAAGTTCTGGATAAACGGTTTGTTTTATATTTTCATTTGTCGTTATTTTTGTAGCTGATGAACCACCCAAATACCATATTCACAGGTAAACTGCTGCGCAGAAAACTCGCTGTCATTATGTTGATGGCCATATCTGCTGTGGCAGCATTTGCTACGTTGGGTGATGGCAAAAAATCTGCTGACCTGCCAAAGAAATCCACCTTGCTTTCCGGCCGAACGTCTACATCGGGTAGTTTTTCTTTGCGTTCGGGATATAGCTACCGGGGCAACCAGGTCATCAATGCCGGCGCAGAAAAAAGGTATATCAATCTTAACGCAACCGTTAAAGTACAAAAGGGCAATACTACCTATATCGTTCCACTTAAGAAAAAAGTAGTGGTAGCCAATGTTAAGATCGATTTGGGCAACCGCTCCCTTCAGCGCAATTAGTCGTTTTTCACTCCTCCCATACTTTCCTCATATGTCATAACCCGGTATCCTGATTTGGGAAGGTCAAATTTTGCCTGCTGCACAGGATTAAAATTGATCGTAGCAACCGTATAGGTCACAATCATATTACCCAGGGTTGCTTCGTACTGCATAGCCAAGCCCGGCAGGCTTTTATTGATGTATTGAAAATCTTTATTTACCGGCACCAGGTCTTTGGTGAAATACACGGTGAATGAACTGCTGTCAGCCATTCTACCGATAGCTTTTTGGCATTTATACCCGGCGATGGTTTTGTATTCATCCGTATAAGTAAAAGAAATGCCTTCATATTTTTTGTTGGAAGCCTTCCAGTTATCCGGCGTCATTTTGATCATATACTTCTGGTCGCCATAATCTTTTAATACAGTAACATGTCCGGTCTTACCATCAATGATGGTGGATTGTACACCCAGTGAACTGATCATTTCTGAACGGCTGGAATTACCTTTCAGATAGATGACACTGGTAGCGCCGTCCAGCAGGTCAACCGCCTTTGGCTCTTTATCGCTGGTATTGATCACAATATCATATGAAATAGTAGCTTCAGTAAGTCTTCGTTGTGCGTTTAACTCCGTTACAGCCAGCAATATCAAAAGACTGTTTAGTATGTATGCTGTTCTTTTCATTGTAATTCTTATCTCCTGTATAGTAAAAGACGTGCCAATTTAGCCATTAAGTTGCGTAAAAAGAAAAACCGGGCATTATGATCATAAACCCGGTTGCTCTTAAGATATGTTTAACGAATATCAGCGTTTGTTTTTTTGCTGCATATCTTTCATCCGTTTTTGTTGCTCCTGCATCTGTTCTACTCTTTCCTGCCACTTGGACTTGGTCTTGGGCTTTTTACGGTTTTCCTCGATTTTGGCCAATATCTTATTATGATCAATAATATAGTTCTGGATGATGAACTGCAGAATCAGTGTTACCAGGTTGGAGACGGTGTAATACCAGGTAAGACCGGATGGAAGCCTGTTGAAGAAGAACAACAGAAATACCGGGAATATATAAGGCATATACTTCAGCACCGGGTTGCTCTGGTCAGGCGTCATGCTCATGCTGTACCAGGAGATCATAAAACTGGTAATACAAGCGGTAATATTGAATAAACTGAGATGGCTTCCCAGCAACGGAATATGGAAACCAAACTTGATGGGGTCATCAAAAGCGGCCAGGTCAGATGCCCACAAAAACTCAGCCCCCCTCAATGACACTTCTGAGTTAAAGAAGCTAAACAGGGCAAAGAAGATAGGAATTTGCAGTAATGCAGGAATACATCCGCCCAAAGGATTTACGCCGGCTTCCCTGAATAATTTCATCTGCTCCATACTCATCGCCTGCCTGTCTTCTCCATACTTATCTTTCAAAGCAGCAATCTCTGGCCGCAACGCCTTCATTTTGGCTCCGCTGAGGTAACTTGAATAAGTAAGCGGAGATATCAGCAGCCTGATAAATAAAGTAAGCAGGGCGATAGCGATACCCATATTGCCAACCAAACCGCGGAAGAAATCATAAATAGGTAAAATGATAAAGCGGTTCAATGGACGAACAAAAGCATACATGCCCTGGCCCAGGTTGACCAGCTTTTCAAATTTCATGTCATACTTCTTCAGGATATGGTAGTCTGAAGGCCCGTAATAAATACTGAAAGGAGCCGTAACCGTTGTTGCAACCGGCAATTGTACTTTCATATTGGCAGTGGATTGCACAATAGTTTTGGTACTGTCTGCCGGAATGGTCCATTCCATCTTGCCATTGGAAAAATTATTCTTCGCAACGAGGATGGTAAAGAAGAAACGCTGCCTTACCCCTAGCCATTTTACTTCTTTATCAAAGTTCTTATCGCTTCTTCTGCCAATGGTATGATAATCGAAACTTCCGTCTTTGACGTAGCCTACCTGGGTATTTTGTTTTTCAAAATCAATATCAGACTCCTGCTGGGCGGCTGCATATTGCCAGGTCAGGTTCATATTACCCTGTGTCAATAGTTTATCAGCTCCATTCAGTTCTGCTGTAAAATCAAGCATGTACTCACCGGGCTTGATAGTAAACTTATGTGTAATGGCTGTGGAAGCAGCGCTGTCAGAAGACTGAAGGGTAAAGACAATTGTTTGCGAGCCATCTGCATTTTTGATTGGTTCTGCTGCATTAAAATACAACTCAGCAGTATTGGCCGTTGTGTTATTACCTGTATTAATAGAGTATCCCAGCCTGTCAAAAGAAGAAGCGGCCAGTTTTACCTCGCTGCTGTCAAGTCCTTTAAAATTTTTTAGCTCTGCTTTTTTAACCTGGCCGCCTTTGTTGGTGAACGTAAGTTTGATCAGCTCATTTTCCGCAACTACCAGTTTTTCGGTAGTATCATTAATAGCTGCCTGGAAATTGCCTACTTTGGTAATCTTAGCAACAGAATCAGCAATGCGGCTCAAAGAATCCTGCTTTGGTTTGTTGACCAGGTTGATAGAATCCTGGATCACTTTTTCCCTTTTCTGCTTTTCTGCCTGTTGCTTACGGTATTCGGATTGCTGTTTATTGGTAAAATAGAAATAGCCAAAGAATAATCCAGCCAGTATTACAAAACCGATAACGGTATTACGGTCAAACTTCATGCTGTGTAAAAATTTAAAGACCGCAAAGATAACGGGTTTCTGGTTGCCAGTCGATGGTTTCTGACGCCACTAAACGGAACCCGCTGGGCTGCAGATCAGATCATCTCGCTTTGCAGCAACGGGTTTTTATTCTCCGTTTTCTTTTCTGCATACAGCTTGGCCGCTTTGATAAAATGCACAAATAAAGGTTGCGGGTTTTCTACGGTGCTTTTCAGCTCAGGGTGGTATTGTACGCCTATAAAGAAAGGATGGCCGGGTATCTCTACTATCTCTACCAGGTCTGTTCCGGGGTTTTTGCCGCTGGCAATCATTCCGGCCTGTTCATAACAATCCAGGTATTTATTGTTGAACTCCCAGCGATGGCGGTGCCTTTCGCTGATAGCATTGCTGCCATAAATAGCATAAGCTAATGTTCCGTTTTTGATCTCACAGGGGTAGGCTCCGAGTCGCATTGTGCCTCCTTTGGCAGTAATTTTCTTTTGTTCCTCCATCAAGTCAATTACCGGTTCTTTGGTATCGGGATCCATTTCTGTAGAGTGTGCTTCTTTTAGTCCCAGCACATTGCGGGCAAACTCAATGACGGCCATTTGCATGCCCAAACATATTCCAAAGAAAGGCAAACCATTTTCCCGGGCATACTTCACAGCTACAATCTTCCCTTCTACACCACGGTGCCCAAATCCCGGTGCCACTAACAATCCATCCAAACCCGTCAGCTTTTCTGCCACATTATCATCAGTGATAAACTCACTGTGAATGTTGATTACCTGCACCTGGCATTCATTCATCGCACCGGCATGAATAAAGGATTCGAGAATAGATTTATATGCGTCCTGCAGTTCAATATATTTTCCAATCAGCCCGATCGTCACTTTACTTTTGGGATACTTCAGCTTATCCAGGAACTCTTTCCACTTGCCTAATTCCGGTTCATTATAATTCGTGATATTTAGTTTTTTGAGGCTGATTACATCCAGTTTTTCTCTCATCATCAACAAGGGCACTTCGTAAATAGTGGGCGCATCAGCCGCTTCTATTACCGCTTCCATCTTTACATTACAGAACAAAGCGATCTTTCTGCGCAATTCAGGCGTAAGCTGCTTTTCAGTTCGGCAAACGATAATATCCGGGTGTACCCCTTCCTGGCTCAGCATTTTTACACTATGCTGGGTAGGTTTTGTCTTCAACTCTTTGGCGGCTTTCAGGTAAGGGATCAGGGTAAGATGCACCACCAGGGTATCTTCTTCCGGCAATTCCCACTGTAGCTGACGTACAGCTTCCACAAAAGGTAAACTTTCGATATCACCCACTGTTCCGCCAATTTCCGTTATTACAATATCATACTTGCCGCCCTGGCCCAGTTGCAGCATTCTTCTCTTTATCTCATCGGTAATATGGGGCACTACCTGCACCGTTTTTCCGAGATAAGCTCCTTCCCTTTCTTTATTGATGACGGTCTGGTAAATGCGGCCTGTCGTTACATTATTAGCTTGTGAAGTAAATATGTTCAGGAACCGTTCGTAATGACCAAGGTCAAGATCTGTTTCTGCTCCGTCTTCTGTTACATAACATTCACCATGTTCATAAGGGTTCATTGTACCCGGATCAACATTAATGTAGGGGTCAAACTTTTGGATAGTAACACGAAGCCCTCTTGCCTGTAGTAATTTGGCAAGTGAAGCGGCAATGATCCCTTTGCCTAATGAAGAAGTAACACCCCCGGTAACAAAAATATACTTGGCCATACAAAATGGTTATTAATTTAATACACCTGTTAAATGATCTGATTAATGAGCCTTGTAAAATGACCAGCGGAAGAATACTGTACTTCAAACCCTGTGCAGGAAAAACTCCGGGAGGTCGTACAAAACTAAAAGAATTTTTCCGGCTGCTAAAATTTCATATCCACAGGAATCATCGCATTGGTGGAAAAAAAGGTTTGCAAAATAAGAGGCCGGTACAGATTGTACCGGCCTGTTTCTTAAAGAAGAAATTAGTTCTAGCCATTGGTTTTCATACACTCTTCAGAACAGGTATGTCCATCTTCCCCGTGTACAAAAACATGCTGACCGTCCTTGCAGTTTTCCGTGCAGGAGTGTACTTTAAATTCACCCCTTGTTGACTCTTTCATGCCGGGGTCTACTTTTTGAGGGGCCGGGGTTTTGGTTTCCGTTTCAGCCGGGGCCGGCTTATCTTCTTTTTTCTCGTTTTTACAGGCTGTTGCACCTGCCAAAGCAGTGAACAGGAATAAGGTTAATATTTGCTTCATGGTTTCTGTTTTAATTCTTAAATATAAAAAAAATAGCGCTGTAACCCGAAAGAAAATTCAGCCTTTTGCAATCTTATCATAACTGGCAACCAGCCCTCTTATCAGCGAGGAGCTAAAGCCCTGGTGCTCCATTTCATTCAGCCCGGCAATGGTACAGCCTTTGGGTGTTGTCACTTTATCTATCTCCTGTTCAGGATGTGTGCCTTTTTCCAATAGCAATTCAGCAGCACCTTTTATAGTTTGAGCAGCAATTAGTGACGCAGTAGCTGCATCAAAGCCTATTTCAATACCGCCCTGTATATTGGCCCGGATATACCGCATGGCATAAGCCGTACCGCAGGCCCCCAGTACAGTAGCAGCATCCATTAGTTTTTCATCGATCAATACAGTACGGCCCAATTGATTGAACAATTCCTGTACATAGTTTAACTGAGCTGCTGAAGCACCTGTATGTGCCAGGCAGGTCATGCTCTGCTGAATGGCAATGGCGGTATTGGGCATGGCCCTGATAACAGGCACCGTCTTACCGATAGCTTTTTGCAACTGCTCAATCCATACCCCTGTAATCACCGAAACCACCAGGTGTTTTTTACTATCAAGGACCGGCTTTATTTCTTTAATGATATCTGCATAATTATAGGGCTTGACCGCCAGGATGATAATTTCACTTTCCTTAACTGCTCTCTTGTTATCGCTGTGTACTTTGCAGCCTTTCCCGCTGAACCGGCTTAAAGCACCTATGTTTCTGCGGGTAACAGTAAGTTCTGCCGGTTTACTAAAACCGCTTGCTATCAGGCCATCAGCAATAGACGCTCCCAGGTTACCACCGCCGATTACTGCAATTTTCCGTCCCATAGTATTTGTTTGAGGTAAAGATAAGTCTATAAAAAATCCTTATACGTTTAATCATCTCGTCTGGAAAAAAGAAAAGATTCAACAAATAAAATAATGTGAAAAATATTTATACATAGTTGAAAACCTTTTGACCTGAACGGATGTTTACCTGCAACAAAATAATTTATATGCAAAAGAAATTCTTCTCATTGATTACTATTCTCAGTTTTAGTATTGCTTTGTTTGTTGCCTGCAGCAATGACGGTGAAAAGAAACCGGCAGAAGACACCACTGCTTCTGTAAAAGAGGAGCCTGTGGCACCGCCGGCAGAAGCCCCCAAAGATGTAGTGGATGTTGCCATTGGCTCACCTGACCATACCACATTGGTTGCAGCCGTTCAGGCAGCAGGTCTTGTGGAAACGCTGAAAGGCGCCGGTCCATTTACAGTATTTGCGCCAACCAACGCTGCTTTCAATGCATTACCGGCCGGTACTGTTGATGGCTTGCTGAAGCCTGATAAAAAAGCTGACCTCACCAGCATTCTTACCTACCATGTGGTACCAGGTGCGGTAAAAGCAGCTGATCTGAAAGATGGCCAAAAGATCAAAACGGTACAGGGTGCTGAATTGACTGTATCCATCAAAGAAGGAAAAGTGATGATTGACGGAGCCAATGTAACAACAGCTGATATAACTGCCAGCAATGGTGTTATCCATGTAATTGATGCTGTAGTAATGCCAAAGAAATAAAGTGTTTATTGTCTGTTTTAAATAAGGGAGTAACGAAAGTTGCTCCTTTCTTAATAATAGGAGCTTGGTAAAAGATAATTTTTGACATAATCAGATACCCCTTCCTCCAATGAACAGAACTTCTCCGTGTAACCGGCTTGCTGCAGCTTGGACATGTTGGCTTCTGTGAAGTATTGATATTTATCCCGGATATCTTCGGGCATATCTATGTATTCAATCACAGGCTCTTTACCCATACCGGCAAAAGTAGCTTTGGCAAGGTCTTCAAATGACCGGGCTTTGCCTGTTCCTACATTGTACAAACCCGAGGGGGCAGGATTATTCATCAGCCATTGACAAACCTTTGCCACATCTTCCACATAAATAAAATCACGGAGTTGTTGCCCGTCTTTGAAATCAGGGCGATGTGATTTAAAAAGTTTCACTTTGCCGGTTGTCCTTACCTGGTTAAATGAATGAAAGATTACACTGGCCATTCTTCCTTTATGATACTCATTGGGACCATATACATTAAAAAACTTCAATCCGGCCCAAAATGGTGGCTGCTTTTGCTGAGCTTGTCGGAGAACCCATTTATCAAACTCATTCTTGGAAACACCATAAGGGTTCAACGGGTGTAATTTTTCCACCAGTTCATGATCATCATTATACCCTAACTCACCGTTGCCATAAGTAGCTGCTGAAGACGCATATACTAAAGGAATGTTGTTGGTGACACAGTAGTTCCAGATATTTTTTGAATAGGCAACATTCAGTTTTTCGTGAACGGTATAATCAAACTCTGTTGTATCCGTCCTTGCTCCCAAATGAAAAACAAAACTGACAACAGGTTTATTTTCCTGCAGCCAGTTGAACAGTTCTTCCCGTTCCACTTTTGCCATATACTCCTTGGAGTCAAAATTGAACCATTTATCCTCTTCATCAAACTCATCTGCAATGATGA
>CAYPBW010000136.1:0-2411 GCA_964409055.1 uncultured Chitinophaga sp.
TTATCCTTCCTGTTGCGGAGGTCTTTGTTCTTCCCGCGGCTTTTGCTCAGGTTTTGGTATCAATACTTTTCTCGAAAGTTTGAACTTACCCGATTTGGGATCAGTACCGATCAGTTTCACCTTCATCACATCACCTTCTTTAACGATACCTTCCAGTGTTTCGAGGCGTTTCCAGCTTATTTCACTGATATGCACCAGTCCCTGCTTGCCGGGGAGAAACTCCACGAAAGCGCCGAATGGCATAATGGATTTCACCGTAGCTTCATAGGTATCTCCTATCTGCGGAACAGCTACTATGCCCTTGATCCAGGATACAGCTTTATCCACCCCATCCTTGCTGGTGCTGAAGATGCTGATCTCACCACGGCCATTCACTTCCTCAAGATTGATCGTAGTACCTGTCTCTCTTTGAATTTCCTGTATTACCTTACCGCCGGGCCCGATCACAGCGCCGATGAATTCTTTATCAATGAACAGTTTCACCATCCTTGGTGCATGTGGCTTCACATCTGCCCTGGCGGCAGGTATGCAATTATACATAGCATCCAAGATGTGTAAACGGGCACGGCGGGCTTGCTCCAGCGCCTGCTGCATCACTTCCATTTTCAAACCGTCTACCTTAATGTCCATCTGCACTCCGCAGATGCCGTCTCTTGTGCCTGTTACTTTGAAGTCCATATCACCCAGGTGATCCTCATCGCCCAGTATATCTGTAAGGATCGCATATTTATCGCCCTTAGTTATCAATCCCATGGCTACACCACTCACATGCTTGGGAAAAGGAATGCCTGCATCCATCAAAGCCAGCGAACCGGCACATACCGTTGCCATGGAGGATGAACCGTTCGATTCCAGAATATCACTCACTACCCTTACTGTGTAAGGAAAATCCCCGGTCGGCATCATCTGCTTCAAAGACCGCTGCGCCAGGTTTCCATGACCCACCTCCCGGCGGCTCTGGCCACGCATCATCTTTACCTCGCCGGTAGAGAATGGCGGGAAATTATAGTGCAGGTAAAATTTGGAATCAATGGATTTGGCTGCGCTTTCCACCAACAACTCATCTAAGGGAGTTCCTAAAGTAACGGTTGTAAGTGACTGTGTTTCACCTCTTGTAAACAAGGAAGCACCATGCGGGGAAGGCAGCACATCTACTTCCATATCCAGCGGACGAACCGTTTCCAGGTCACGGCCATCCAGGCGAACTCTCTCATCAAGGATCATATCCCTTACCACATCATACTGTAAGTCGCCATAGTAAGTGGAAGCTAATTTCTTGGTCAGTTCAGGCAGGTTTTCACCTTCTGCTACATTGTATTCCTTCTTCAGGTATTCTGTTAGCTCTGTTTTGATGGCATCAAAGCGGTCGCTTCTTTCATGCTTGCTAAATTTACCTTTCGCTACTTCATATACTTTCTGCCGGGCAAATGCATATACTTTTTCCTTAAGCGTTTCATCAGTAGCCGGTTTGGTATAATCTCTTTTGCCCTTAACTCCGGCAAGATCTCTCAATTCCTCCTGGGCCTTGATCTGGAGGCGGATAGCATCATGTGCAATTTCCAGAGCTTTGCAAAGGTCGGCCTCGCTGCATTCTTTGGCTTCACCTTCTACCATCATCAGGTTTTTTTCGGTAGCAGCGATGATAAAATCGAGATCCGATTTTTCCATCTGGCTACGGGTCGGGTTCACAATAAACTGGCCATCCACTCTCGACACTCTTACTTCAGAAATGACTTCTTTGATGGGAATATCGGAAACAGCCAGTGCTGCAGATGCAGCCAAACAGGCCATAGCATCCGGCATTATTTCCGGATCGCTGGAGATAAGAGATAAAAGCACCTGTACCTCGCATAAATAATCTTCAGGAAAAAGCGGACGCAAAGCCCTGTCAATAAGGCGGCTGGTCAACACTTCATAGTCATTCAGCTTTGCTTCTCTCTTAAAGAAAGAGCCGGGTATACGGCCCGCAGCCGCAAATTTTTCCTGGTAGTCAACCGACAAAGGGAAAAAGCTTTGGCCTTCCTTGGGTTCTTTATTAGCAACCACAGTTGCCAGAATCATACAATTACCCATGGAAACAGTAACTGCTCCATCGGCCTGGCGGGCCAAACGGCCTGTTTCAAGGGTCACCATGCGGCCATCGCCTATGTCAAATGTTTTACGAATTGGTTGTTGTAACATAAATAGTTTGATGTTTATGGTTTGAAGTTTAGGATTATAAACTTACAAACTTGTTGAAGGTTATATTTTATTTGTCAACTGTATTACTACTATCATCGCCTGTTGTGTCACTCACTTCATCGCCTGGTAACACGGATAGGCATATTCAAATAGTCTTTCAGACCTGGAAACAGGGTAGTCCTAAAAACAGTTATTCCCAACATCCGGAAGACATTGGGAATAGCTTATAT
>CAYPBW010000136.1:2511-5927 GCA_964409055.1 uncultured Chitinophaga sp.
TAGTCCTAAAAACAGTTATTCCCAACATCCGGAAGACATTGGGAATAGCTTATATCTTGAGCTTCACTTTTTGATAAGAAACTGGCGATTTAAAGACTCTTCCCAAACTCTCCTGCAGGGGCTGGGGACGGTTTTTATTTCCTGATTCCCAATTTCTCGATCAACTGGCGATAACCCATCAGGTTATGCTTCTGCATATAGTTCAGTAAACGCTTACGCTTACCTACCAACTGCATGAGTCCGCGGTGAGTGGAGAAGTCTTTTTTGTTTTGTTGCAGGTGACCACTGATCTGGCTGATACGCTCCGTCAGCAGGGCAATTTGACCTTCAATGGAACCGGTATTTTTTTCAGAACCGGCATAAGTTTTTAAAACAGCAGCTTTTTTTTCTTTTGCTAATGGCATCTTTTTAATTTTTAAATTTCATCCGATTTTTTCATCTCGTTATTAAGGCGGCAAAGGTAAGGCGAATCAGGCTAACAGCAAAGGGAAGGCTGCTCTTTTTTTCCTATCCAAATCAGCTATTATCGCTGATTTTCAGGCCATAACTTACTTTTGCGGCATGGAATTATCTCAGGATGCCAAAAATATCCTTGGCCTGCAACTGCCCACTGACCCCCGCTGGGTAAACCTGGCCGAAAAATCGCTGGAAGAAGTACTGACGGACCATGCTTACTGCGAGCAAAAAGCGGCTACTTCCTGCATATCCCTGATCCAACGCTATAGCCGGTGTGAAAAACTGGTGACAGAGCTCTCTCCCATTGTTACAGAAGAATGGGGTCATTTCCGGCTGGTATTGGCTGAACTGCAAAAAAGAAACCTGAAACTGGGCAAGCAGCGAAAAGATGAATATGTAAATGCCCTGATTGATTTTCAGCAAAAAGGCGGTGACGCTGAAGGCCGTATGCTGGACCAGTTGCTCACCATGGCGCTGATTGAAGCAAGAAGCTGTGAACGGTTCAAACGATTAAGTGAAGGGCTGAATGACGAATACATGCAAAAATTCTACCGTCGCTTCATGGAAAGTGAAGCCGGCCACTATACACTTTTTATTGAACTGGCTGAAACCTATATCGACAAAGAAAAGGTTCGACGCCGCTGGAAAGAATGGCTGGAATATGAAGCAGAAGTGATCAAAAACCTGGAGGTAAGGGGCGACAGGATACATTAGGCTAAGAGCTTGAAAGAGTAAAAAGAGGAAAGGAGATTCATTTGATATTATTTGTCTCCTTTTCTCTTTTATCCTCTTAGCTCATATTTCCCGCAAACGATTGAAGCATTTTTACTGGCTTGTTCAGCTTATTTTCATAGTACCCGAAGTCGCCTATGAATAATATCCACATCCCGGAAGAAATATTGGAAGCATTTGCCATTGATGATGCAGCTAATGTTGTCGTTGAACCCATTGGCAATGGCCTTATCAATGACTCCTGGAAAATTGTAACTGCGCATAATGGAAACTTTTTTTTGCAGCGCATTAATAAGAATGTTTTTCATGAACCGCAGCAGGTTCAGGCCAACTATATTCAGCTTTGGAAATATACAAATACAGCAAATAAAGGGCTGCTGATGCCTGATCCTGTTTTTTGTAACACCCAAAACAGCTTGCTTACAGATCCCTCAGGTAATTATTGGCGGGCTTTTCAATTCATACCAGAAAGTAAAACTTGCGCTGTAGCTGAAACAGCGATGCAGGCATGGGCAACGGCTAAAACATTCGGACAATTCACAGCCGCATTTTCTCACATGGATACAAGCCTGCTCCACGAGGTAATCAGCAACTTTCATAACCTTAGTCTCCGGTACCGACAGTTTGAAACTTCTCTTCAAAGCAAATCAGGCGAACGGTTAGCAAGGGCCTCCTCATTGATTGCCGATCTGAAAAAAAGGGAACACTATAAAACATTGTATGAACGGATAAGGACATCCCCCGGAGAGTTTCCCCTGAGGGTGATGCACCATGATGCCAAGATCAGCAACATTCTTTTTCAGGAAAGAACAGGTAATGTAATTTGTCCGGTTGACTATGATACCGTAATGCCAGGCCATTATTTTTCTGACCTTGGAGATATGATCCGTTCCATGGTAAGCCCGGAAGATGAAAAAAGTACTCATTACGAAAACATTGAAGTACGTAAGGATTTTTACAACGGCATTGTAAATGGTTATCTCGAAACTATGGATGACCAACTGACCAGTTCTGAAAAAAAACACCTGCATTTTTCGGGTATATTGATGACCTATATGCAGGCCCTGCGCTTCCTCACCGATTACCTGGATGGTGATACGTATTACCATATTGATTATACAGAACAAAATTTTGACCGTGCCCTTAATCAATTTGTATTATTGCAAAAACTGGAATCATTTTTGTCGGAAAAAATAAATTTTCAGCATGGTTAAAACGTTGCGTCAGCATTGCTTTACGAATGAAGCAGGAGAAGATATCTGGTTGTTTACTTTATCTAATGCATTGGGGACGGAAGTACTTATTACCAACTACGGGGCTATTATTACCTCTTTCAAAGTAAAAATGCCGGATGGCCGTTTTAATGATATTGTATTGGGATTCGATGATATCAAAGAGTACCAGGGAAAAGAATACCTGGAAGCTTATCCCTGGCTTGGTGCCGCAGTTGGCCGATATGCCAATCGTATCAAAGACGCCAGTTTTGAAATAGATGGCAAAAGATATTACCTGAGTAAAAACAGGGGAAATGATCAGTTGCACGGTGGCAACAGCGGCTTTGATAAAAAAGTATGGCAGTTTGTTGCATCTGGCAGTTCTCCTTATCCTTACCTGCAGCTTCGTTATGTAAGTACAGATGGCGAAGAAGGTTTTCCCGGTAAACTGACTGTTAATATCCGTTTTGAGTTGGACAATGAAAATCAGCTCAGCTATGAATACACTGCCGTTACTGATGCCCCGACAGCTATCAACCTGACGCATCATAGCTATTTTAACCTGAACAATGGCATGGGTGATATAAAAGATCACCTGCTAAAGCTTTTTGCTGAAGCCATGCTGGAACAGGATGAAAACTTAGTGGTAACAGGAAATGTACTTTCAGTAAAAGAAACAGCATTTGACTTCACAGAATTTCGCCGCATTGGTGACGGATTGATTGAATTACCGGAATACGATAAAAGTTATGTAGCCGGTAAAAAAGGAACACTGGTTGCAGAAGTAAAATCAGCAACAGGCGATATACTACTGCAAGTACACAGTACCGAACCGGTAGTACATTTTTATTCCGGCAAATGGATACCCGCCGTGAAGGGAAAAAACGGTATTACTTACGGAGCGTTTTCAGGCCTGTGCCTGGAAACACATAAACATCCCAATGCGATAAATATTCCGGCATTCCCGAATACGGTTTTAAGACCCGGTGAGCTGTACAGCAGCAGGACAACCTA
>CAYPBW010000136.1:6027-8137 GCA_964409055.1 uncultured Chitinophaga sp.
ATTGTAACAAGCCACATAATTATACTTGTGAGAAATAAACCAGCTCTTCTTTCAGGTCAAGAAAAGGATATTTATCCTGCAGCAATCTTGCTTTTTCAAAATGTGCCGCCAAAAATTGCTGGTGCGCCTTTGTTTCCGGCTGAAAAGGACGGTGTTTCCTGGCAATGATGATCTGCTTTACTTCTTTCATCAATTGTTGTGATCCTTCGGCAATGCAGGTGTCTGAAAATTTTTCCAGTACAAATTCCGTTGCCGGGTAGTTGGGATGCACCATATCAATATCATAAAAACGGTAATCCCTTAACACATCGATCACCAGTTCATAAGCCGGAAAGTAAAATGCAGATTCAGATTTGCTGACAATATGATGAACTGCTTCGATCAGTCTTGCCTTGCTCCGGTTGTTTTCCACCACTCCATCCCTGATATGCCGCACAGGACTGATAGTGAAAATAAATTTCAGCCGGGGATTGAACACTTTTAATTGTTCAAGGCAACTTACAAGCATCTCCTTTATCGTATCAATATCCAGCATTTCTTTATTGAACCAGTTAGCCGGCGCCCGGTGGCAATTGGCCACAGCCTCTCCCCCTCCCGATTTATCAAAGGAGGTCCGGGAAGTGAGAAAATAGCTAAAGGAAGAACCAAGTGTTATTATTAACCAGTCCGCTTCTCTCAAAAAATCATGAGCTTGTTGTTGTGATTGGTTTATCCCCTGCAGGCATTCATCCTTATTGATGTGAGAGAACCTCGAATGATGGCCCCAGCTGTTCCAAACCTCATTCAGGTAAAACAAATCATCCCCGGTGTATTGCTTATTGACAACATAGGACAGCAGACTTTTGCAAACTGCATCAGGGCCAAATAAAATACCATTGGGGTTTTGCAGCACAGCAAACTTCAGGTCAGCCAGCGCATTACCGATATGCTCGGTAAAACAGGAGCCCATCAGCATGATCTTATCACCGTAAGCTATTGGCTCCGGCAATTTTTTCAGATCAATATGTACCATGAAATCCATTGCCAGGTTGATACGTTAATTAGTTCAAAAGTTAACAAGGATGTTTACAGGAAACCAGTTATACAAATATTTCTTCTGCTATTTTGAGGCTTTTCTGCAACGCTTCTTTGTTCAGATCATCCCGCAGCATATTTTCTTCAAAATAGTTTATCATCCATTCGCTGTTCATATTGCCCACCAGTTCATCATCGGCCATGGGGCATCCGCCGATACCCTTCAGGGCTCCGTCAAATCGTTTGCAACCTGCTCTTACAGCGGCTTCTAATTTCTCTTTCCAGTTATGCGGGGTGGAATGCAGGTGTACTCCGATTTCGGTGCCGGGTAAAGATTCGACCAGGTAACTGGTCATATCATATACCTGTTGGGCTGTGGCTACACCCACTGTATCAGCCAGGGAAATAATACCGATATCCATTCCGACCAGCTTATTCACCCATTCAAAAACGATCTCTTCATCATACAGGTCGCCATAAGGATTTCCAAAACCCATGGATATATAAACCACTAATTGCTTTCCTGATTTGATACAAAGATTCTGTATCTCCTCCACCCTGCCCAGCGATTCGGCAATGGATGAATTCGTATTCCGCTGCTGAAAGGTTTCTGAAACAGAGAACGGGAAGCCGAGATAAGTTATCTCATCAAACACAACAGCAGCTTCTGCACCGCGGTAGTTGGCAATAATAGCCAGCAGCTTACTTACCGACTTCTCAACTTCTAAACTTTTTAACACCTCAACTGTGTCAGCCATCTGCGGAATGGCTTTGGGTGAAACAAAACTGCCAAAATCAATGGTATCAAAACCAACCCTGAGCAACGAATTGATATAGGCTGCCTTCTTTTCAGTCGGGATAAAAGATTTCCAGCCCTGCATGGCATCACGGGGACATTCGATGAGTTTTATTTTGTTATATCCGCTCATTGCATCCTCTGTTTCATTGCTTCATAAAGTATTATCCCTGTTGCAACAGAAACATTCAGCGATTCAAAATCACCCGCCATCGGGATCTTTATTTTCTCGTCACAAATCTTCATCAGTGCCGGATAAATACCTTTCTCTTCACTGCCCATTACTATGGCACAGGGTTC
>CAYPBW010000137.1:0-7987 GCA_964409055.1 uncultured Chitinophaga sp.
TTGCCAGCTACCTGAAAGATGCTTCCACCAAAGTGTACCAGTATACTTACAACGGCGACCTGGTAAGGGAGATCAAATTACCGGGAATCGGTTCAGCCAGTGGTTTTGGCGGGGAGAGAGAAGACAAGGAATTCTTTTACACATTCTCTTCATTCAGTACCCCTCCTTCCATATATCGTTACAATATTGCTACAGGAGAGTCTGTGCTGTTCCGTAAAACAGAGGTAAAGATCAAAACAGATGATTTTGTAACCGAGCAGGTTTTCTTTACCAGCAAGGATGGTACAAAAGTGCCCATGTTCCTTACGTATAAAAAAGGCCTGGTTAAGAACGGGCAAAACCCCGTGTTGCTCTATGGATACGGCGGCTTCAATATTCCTGTCACACCGGGTTTTAGTACCAGCAATGCTTTCTTTATTGAGCAGGGCGGTATTTATGTATCTGTTACGCTTCGTGGCGGTAGTGAATATGGTGAGAAATGGCACAAAGCCGGCATGCTGGAAAACAAGCAAAATGTGTTTGATGACTTTATCGGCGCAGCCGAACACCTGGTCAAAGAGAAATACACCAACAGTCAAAAGATCGCCATCCGTGGTGGCAGTAATGGCGGATTGCTGGTCGGCGCTGTGATGACACAGCGGCCAGACTTATTTAAAGTAGCCTTGCCTGCGGTTGGGGTATTAGATATGCTCCGCTATCACAAGTTTACCGTGGGCTGGGGATGGGCTGTGGAGTATGGAAATGCAGACTCTGCCAAACAGTTTCCTTACTTGTACAAATATTCACCATATCATAACCTGAAACAAGGCGTCAGCTACCCGGCTACGTTAGTTACCACAGCCGATCATGACGACAGGGTAGTGCCTGCCCACTCATTTAAGTTTGCTGCCCGTTTACAGGAATATCATACCGGTACTAATCCTGTATTGATAAGAGTGGATGTAAATGCCGGTCATGGTGCAGGTAAGCCTACCAGTAAACAAATAGATGAGGCCACCGATATCTGGAGTTTTGTCATGTATAACCTGGGAATGCCTTTCCGTGAACCTGCAACCCCGGTACAGAAAAAAGCATTTTGACCTGATATAAAATAAAGATGTAATAAGACCCCAGAGCAAACGGTTGTTTGCTTTGTTAAAAGGATAAATGGTTGCTATTTTTATTTAGGTGTGCAATATATTTGCGCACCTAAATTTTTTAAATACATGAGTAAAGGATTATTATTTGGATTTGCATTGATGGCTGCATCCTCTTTGTTTGGACAGGCATCTCCTGAGACTGAAGCAACTATTGATGACCTGAAAGTTTCTCCAATGCGTATACCTGCATTGCAGGAAGTATCTGGTTCTCCCTTCCTGACTACGGAATATAAAAACGCAACTATTCACCTGAAGGACAATAAGTATGTAGCTGATATACCTGTAAAGTTCAATATCTATAATAATTTTATGATGGTGAAGATGGATGACGGACAGGAATTAAAGCTGGATAATTTCAAATCAGTGACATGGGATGAAAAGGATGATGACGGAACGGTAAAACATTACGAATTTGCCATGGGTTACCCGGAAATTGATAAACATTCTGACAGGGCTGTTTACCAGGTACTTTCTGCCGGCCCAAATGCTCATTTACTCAAATATATTTCTCAAAAAGTCGAAGACGCCAACACTCTGGGTGACTACAGCCGCAGGGAACTGGTAAAATCTGAACAGCTTTACCTCTATGTTCCGGGTAAGGATATCAAAAAAATTAAAGCCTCTAAAAAAGATATTACAGAAGCCTTACCTGCCCTCGCCAATAAGATTGAAGAAATTGCGGCAAACAATAACCTGAAGCTGAAGAGCGAATCAGAAATTGTAACACTGGTAGAAGCGCTGAATAAGCCTTAATAGGTTCAACCTTCTTTGGAAGAAGTCCTGTCAAATAAAGACAGGACTTTTTGTTTTCCCAGTACTTTTGGATTATGAAAGTGTTGATCACCGGCGCCAATGGTTTTTTGGGGCACTATCTTACCGGCCAGTTATTGGAAAAAGGGATTGCTGTAGTGGCAACGGGAAAGGGGGATTGCCGTTTACCCTATGCAGATAATCCCTTATTTCAATATCAGTCATTGGATTTTACTGATCCGGAAGCCGTGCAGTTCATTGTTGGAAATCTAAAGCCGGATGTGATCGTACACAGTGGTGCTGTCAGCAAGCCAGATGAATGTGAACAACATAAAGACTATGCGGATAAAGTAAATATAGAAGGTACCCGGCACCTGCTTGCATCTGCCGCTGCAGGAAAGAGCTTTTTCATTTTTATCTCTACTGATTTCATTTTCGATGGTAAGGAAGGAATGTATAAAGAAGAAGACAAAGGCAATCCCGTGAACTACTACGGCCTGACTAAGCTAAGGGCAGAATCCCTGGTTCAGCAATATGCTTATGAATGGTCAATAGTCCGTACCGTACTGGTGTACGGCAAACCATTAACAGGCCGGGGCAATATCCTTTCTGTCGTTAAGGAAAAGCTTGACAAAGGAGAGGAGTATGGTGTATTTGATGACCAGGTTCGTACCCCCACATTTGTAGAAGACCTGGCAGCCGGTATTGTAGCTATCATCCAAAAGAGGGCAACCGGAATATTTCATCTTTCCGGAAAGGATATACTGACGCCTTACCAAATGGCATGTGCAACAGCTGATTTTTTAGGGCTGGATAAAACATTAATCAGAAAAGTAACAGCGGCCACTTTTTCTCAGCCGGCAATGCGTCCGGCCAAAACCGGGTTTAACATTGAAAAAGCAAAAGGAGAATTGGGTTATGACCCTGTCTCTTTTCAAGAAGGATTAGCAAGAACTTTTAAACTTTAGAAATAAAAGCTGATGCCGGCTTTTATAAAACGGGGAATTCCCGGTGTATAATGAATCTCTGAAACAGGTGCAGGTTCAAACTGAAGCCTCGATTCTGTATCAAATTGTGCTTCTCTCCAGTCACGGTTAAAGATATTTTCAGCCGAAATACTCAAATCAAATTTCCTGAGCCGGTAGCTAAGAACTGCATCCAGCAGAAGATAGCCTTCTGCTTTCACAGAATTATCCTCATTGGCTGGTCTTTCGCCAATCAGCCGGTATCGGACAGATCCGCTGAATCCATTTTTTGATTTTGCCGTTAATCCGCCAATACTTGTAAAAGAAGGTGACAATGGCACAAAGTCTTCTCCCTTTTTCGCTTCAATAACCCTTGCACGGGTAAGGTTTAAATCAACATCAGCAAATAACCATTTATTCAACTGGTAACGGGCAGAAATATCAATTCCCATTCTCCTTGTTTTACCACTGGGCTCTACGATACCGGCATCACCAACATATACAAACTCCTGGGCTGAATACAAATGCCAAAGAGCAGTTTTAAGAATAAGTTGCTTGTTTGGTTTCAGTATCATGCCGAGATCTGTACCAATAACTTTGGGCAAAATGTCATCCGCACTGTTATCAAGTATTACCCGGCTGTCATTGGAGTGAAATCCAATACCATTGTTCAGGTACAATTTTGCTTTGGCACTTACTGTATAACTGAGGTTAAGTTTAGGACTGAAAATGCCTTTTCCTTTGCGGTCAAAATTCGTTGCACCTGCCAGGTCATTTTTGTACCTGAAGGTGAAATGATCATAACGGAGTGCTGCCGTCAGGTTTAGTTTATTGCTCAGCTCCAGTTCCTGGTTTACATAGGCGTATATATTTGTTTCTTTAATAGCTCCTTTTTGAAGGCTGTTAAAAAAAGTAGTTCGGTTTGCTTTGGCAAGTTCAATGTCGCGGATGTCATCATGCCGGAATCCTGCACCGAAATCTGTGTTCGCTTTTTTGCTGCCCAACAGGTATGATTTTGCAGCGGTGGTATGATAACCCCAAATATTTCTTTTTTCCCGCTGGTTGATCATGTCCCCATTGACGGGGTCGTCCAGGAAGAAAGTAAAATTTGAATAGAGATTAAACTTATACCGGCTGAAATAAAACTGGTCTGTTGTTTTCCAGTTATTCTTCCATTGTTTAATAAAACGAAGGTTAATGTTGGTCCGGCTTGTATTTCCTCCTTCCGTATCGTCAATAGCACCGAAACGGGTAATAATGCCGTTCCTTACAGCTCTGTCGGGGACCTGGCCTGATGCAAACCATTTACTGTCAAAAGTAGAAGCGGTTACGGAAAGCTGTGACTGGTTGCCAAACCAGGCTGTATACTTACCCATTACATTAAACCGGTGAAAATCCTGCGGACTTTCAAAATAACCATTCGTGGCTGAATATTCAGTGGCGATGTAAAACTGTTGCCTGCTTTTTTCATCTGAATTATTGAAAAGCTTTAATAACCCCGCCAGCCTTTGTGTTTTAAACTGACCTGCTTCCAGTTTCAGCATATTTTCATCAATGAATTCTTTAGTTGAAAAATCAACATAGGCTGCAGTTGCCAGGTTCCCTTTATGACTAAAATAGGGTCCTTTGTCAAAATTTACCTTTTCAACAGTTTCAGGTATAAGGAAATGAAGGTCTGCATAGCCCTGTCCATGAGCATGGCTTACCATATTGACCGGAATACCATCTACGGTGATGGCTATATCAGTTCCATGATCAATATCAAAACCTCTCAGGAATATCTGCTCGGCTTTTCCCCCGCCCGCATGCTGGGCGATAAATAAGCCGGGTACGATGCGCAGCACATCCTGCGAGGAATTGATCGGACGAAGTTTTACATCCACTGCACTGATTGTTGTTAACCCGGTGTTTTTACGGCTGCTGATTCTTACCTCTGAGAGATCTAAGTTTGCCTTCTTCAGGCTGATGTTTACGGATGAAAGTAAATTAGGTTTGACTTCAACCGGTATTACTTCTGTCCGGTAACCAATATGCGAAATGATCATTTCATATTGACCCGGATGAATGGCAGGAAAGAGAAACCTGCCAAAAATATCGGAATTGTCACCGCGGATATTATCCAGGTTAATACTGGCACCACTAATTGGATGTTTGGAATCTGCATCGGCAATAAATCCTTCAATTGTTCCTTTCTGGCAATAGAGTATATGCGAAACGGATAGCAAACTTGCCAGTAAAAATAATTTCCATCTCATATAGCTGGTTTGCAGATAAATACGGCAGAAATAAACAAATAGTTTTTTATTAAACGATTTTCTGATGATAGGTAATATTTCAAAAAATCTAATTGGAATATAGTCTCGTATCTCATGTCGTAAACCGGATCGTAGTAATGAAACTGCTTTGAAGTTTTGTTACTGCCGTTCACCAGAAATCAATCAGTTTAATTAAAACAATTTATCATGAAAAGAAAACTTTTGGCAAGTGCTGCGATAATTGCCCTGCTTACCGGCGGAATTATTATAGCAGCAGATCACATTGACGCTCCTGCGGTAACAGGCCCGGGAAGTACCAGCCCGGGAAATGATATAACAGATATCTATGCCTTTCAAAGCCCGGCTGATAACAGTAAAATGGTACTGGTGCTTAATACACAAGGATTACTTTCCCCAACGGCTTCGGCCAGCGCTTCCTTTCCCTCCAATGTGCTGTATGAGTTCAATATTGATAATACAGGAGACAATGTAGAAGACCTTTTAATTCAGTGCCTGGTGCAGAATGGTAAAATGAGAGTTTATGGTCCGGTAGCAGCAGGTACCCCGGGTTTAGCCAGTACCATTCAAACGAGCGGACCAGCTACTGAAGTTTCGGTAACCCCTTATGGCGCTGCTTCACCACTTACAGCCACCAATGCAAATGGTACTAGAATTTTTGCAGGCCCCAGAGACGATCCTTTCTTTTTTGACCTCGTTAGGTTCAGGGAAATTCTGGCCGGCTCACAAACCAGTTTCCGTAATCCTGGTGTAGACACATTTGCCGGAACTAATGTTATGTCAATAGTTGTAGAAGTTCCCAAATCACTTCTGGGAAGCGCTGCTACCATTAATGTTTGGGGTGAAACGAAATCAAAATAATACTCATTCAAAAATTACAAATCATGAAACTCATAAAGAATCTTTCACTAACATCACTGTTGGTAACGGGAATTCTATTTACAAGTTGTGACAACGACGATATGCCCGGAGACAATTTTGATACTTCTGGCACTTATATGCAAAACGATCAGATGGCCAGGCCTGCAATCAATACTGTTTTTGTGGGTTCTGCAAGAAAAAATGAATTCAATACCACTGTACCGTCTGCCATGAATGCAGCATTCAATGCACAGTTTCAGTCTGTACTAACCAATTTTGGATATACACAGAATGCGCTGGGACAAGATAAAGCTACTTTTGCTGGCTTACTTGTTACAGATGTACTGAATGTGAAGATGAACGGTACAACAACATTTTTTGATGGTACAAATGTGCTAACCGGGAGAGCACTGGCAGATGATGTAATCGACACTGAACTATTATTGATTTTTGGTGGCCCCACCGGTGCATCAAACCCCGGATTGACTAAGGATAACGTTAATGCCAATGACAAAGCCTTTTTGGCTACATTCCCTTACCTGGCATCACCACATTAATTTGAAAAATGGCCGGGTTGGAAAGCCCGGCCTTGATTTTATTATGCGTACAACATTATTTATTGCAATAGTATGTATTGTTATTTCCTGTAATAACAAAGGTAATATTACAGACCCTGCTGATTATGCCATATACCTGCAGGATGATTTTATAAAAGAAAAATCGAGCAAAACAAAACAGGAAATGAATTTTTGGTATAACCGGTTGGAGCAGGATTCCGGCAGCTATATCAATATGCTCGAATTGGCCCGGTATAGCTTAGAATTCCATCAGCTCACCGGCCAGGTTGATTACCTGAATATGGCAGACTCTCTCTTACAGAACAGTTCTGTCAAGTTAAATCATACAGATGCAGAATTACTCTATTCTTTAACTCAAAGCAGTATTGCCAGACACCAGTTCACCAAAGCGGCAGCATACTGTAAGATGGCAGCAGAAGCCGGTGGTGATAAACATATCCTCCATCAGTTGCAGTTTGATACATATATGGAACTGGGGGATTACAAAAATGCCGGCCGCTCGTTGCAGAATATCAGCGACAGGTCATCATTTGATTATCTTATCCGGAAAGCAAAGTGGGAAGACAAACAGGGTGATCTTGATGCTGCTATTGACTGGATGGAACTTGCCTTAAAATGCATTGACAAAAAGTCAAAAAATTTAAAAGTATGGACTCTTTCTAATCTTGGGGATATGTATGGGCATGCGGGCAGGATTAAAGACGCATACAAAGCTTATCTCGAAGTATTAAAAATTGACCCGGCCAACCTGTATTGCCTCAAAGGAATTGCCTGGATTGCATTTTCGCATGACGGGAATACAGAAGAGGCAAGGGGAATATTAGAGTTTATTATCTCTCATCATGAAAGTCCTGATTTCAAACTGATTTTGGCTGATATAGCGGAAGCTGAAAATAATTCAAATGAGAAAATGTCCTGGATCAACAAGTTTATACAGCAAACAACAGATAGCAGGTATAGTAGTATGTACAGCAAAAACCTGATGATGGTGTTCAGCGAAGAGCTTCAAAAATATGACAAGGCCTTATTGATTGCTCAAAAGGAAATAAACAACCGGTTTACTCCTGAAACCTGCGACTGGATGGCCTGGATAAAATACCGGCAGGGAAGACACAAAGAAGCTCTTTCTTTAGTGGAGAAATATGTATTCGGGTATAATCATGAACCAGAGGCATTAATGCATGTTGCTTATATTTTTGAGGCGAATGGTAAAATAGGTGATGCCCGCCGGTTGTTTTCAGAATGTCTGAAAAGTTCATTTGAGCTTGGTCCGGTGCTGACCCAAAAAATAAAGGAGAAACTAAAGGAGATATGAATTAATGTGCCTGGAACTTTTTTTCACCGGCACTGACGGACACCTGTAATATATTTTCTTTGGGCGGAACCGGGCAGCTATACTTATTGCTGATATATGCACAATA
>CAYPBW010000138.1:0-7861 GCA_964409055.1 uncultured Chitinophaga sp.
TTAAATCTGTAGAAGACTATCTTTCCTCCGACAAGTTTTTGAAAGTACACAAATCTTACATTGTTGCTGCTTCTAAAATTGATAGTATTGAAGCCGGCGATATCCGGATTGGCCTGGTACATATACCGATAAGCCGGAATCAGAAAGAAGAAGTAATGGATAAATTGCTTAAAAACAGGTTTCTTAAGCGATGAGCTTAGAAAAGAAAAGTTAGTAAATTCATATTCTGTTTGTGTATGCGATACTTGCTGTTCATATTGCCTTTTTTGCTGTCTTTATCAGTCTGCTCACAGGAAACTCTCCCGGCTCTTGCAGAGAAACTTACAAGGGGTAATAAGAATGAGTTGGAGAAGGTGACAAGCATATTCAAATGGATCACCTATAATATTTCTTACAAAACAAAAAATGGGTATCGGTACTTTAATAAAAACCAGCAAAAAAGTGAGGCTATTCCAGAAGCTGAGGAAGTTCCTATAAAGCCCCTGAACTTACTGGTTGCGGAGACGGTTCTGAAAAGGAGGGAAGCCGTATGTGATGGTTATTCCCGGCTTTTTGCCACACTTTGTGAATTGGCAGGCATCAGGTCCGAAGTGATTGTGGGGTATGCCCGTACCGGTTCTAATAAGCCTGTGAAAGGTTTTGGTGTCAATCATTATTGGAATGCTGTTATGATTGAGGGAAAGTGGCATTTGCTTGATGCTACCTGGGCCAGTGGTTATCTTTCCCGCCAGGGTGATGTATTCATCAGGGATTTTGATGAAAAGTACTTCCTTGCAAATCCTGAGGAATTCATCAAAGATCATTTTCCTGATGATCCGCGATGGACACTATTGCCAGATTCAAAAATACCGGACGAATTTAGGTATTCTCCTTTTCGTCACCGGGCTTATAATAAATATCATTTCGTATCCTACACACCATCAACCGGTATCATTACTGCATATATTGGTGATACTATTTCATTAAACCTTGAAACTGCTATTCCCGATGGCCGTTCTATATCTCCAAGTGAATTAACTGATACGTCACTATACAACTATTCCAGGTCATGGGTATTTTTAAAGCCGGATGTTGAAAGGGTTGTTCCACATTTACCCCGTAAATGTTCTTATACTTACACGGTATCATCTTCTGAAACACAATGGCTGTATTTGCTCTATAATGATGATGTAGTGCTCAGGTATAAAATCAATGTGAAAAACAGGGAAACCGGGTTAACTGCCTCTTTGTGATCCGGTATTTTGTTGCTTACTGACAAAACCAGATTTGGGTTTTTGTATGAACTTGGAGCTTTGTCCCGATGCGGCTTTACTCTTTTTATCGTCTTTCTTTTTTCCTTTTTTGTTTTGATTCAGGAGCGACATATCTATTGTTTTATTTCATTAATATATTAAAGTTATTTTCAGTTTATACAGCGTTCTGTCAAATTTATGATTTTCTATTTTTAAAGTTAATCCGGCAGTTTCAATTTCTGAAAATTATCCCTGACATTATCTTTCGGGCAGTTGCATTATGTTTATTGTTATTGGCTTCGGAAGTAAACGTCACTGTATAAAGCCGGGTTTTATAGAAACAAAACCATTGTACCATACGTACTTTAAAGCTAGTGTCAACTTTGTTATAGCCGGAGTAAATGATTTCGGCGGCATCTGTATTATTCCACTTAAAGAATCGCTGGCTTTCTTCTTTGAATTCATTAAAGGCAGGTTGTAAACTATTGGTTACAGATGGGAACAGGTCTTTAATTTTTATTTCTGTACCATAGCCGGGATTGGTTGTAACACTGATATTAATATTTTCAAGGAAATCATCTGCAGGGCTGTCGGCCGGGGAGGTAAAGAAAACCCTTTTTCCTTCTTTCATTTTTGTGGTCCAGTTGGCCGGGTACTTTGCTGTAAATAAGACAGAGGTATCAGAATAGGTCTTCCAATCCTGTCCCTGCAGCAGGGCAGGTGTCAACAAGATGAAGCAAACTGTAAACAACCTTATCATAAAAACTTACTACTGTTTAAGTGTGACAAAGGCAGGTAATAAAGATACACATGAAAGTACCTTGTTTTAAGTCCAGAATCTCAGCCAACCAAAAATACCCGCCAATGGGTACAGGAAATGAGTTTATTAAGGCGAATTTTAAAACAAAAAAATGAAAAAGATACTTCTTGGCCTTTCATTCATTTATGCGCTGGCATCTACAGGACAGCAAGGCTTTAATAACCAGCAGTACCCTGTTAAGGGAAATTTAGTGAAGGTAAAGAATTGGGGTAGCCGGGCTTTAATGATTCTGTCAGACAATTATTTTGCAGCCACCCAGGATAGTATCATTTTCCAGGTGGGGCAGCAGGAGTTTGATGAATTAAAATCCAGGTGTTCGGCCAGCGGATGGCCTAAAGGTCTTTATGTGTCCGGGCTTTCCGATGAGGAAGATGCTGCCTTTGATCAAAAATTAAATGGCCTCAAAATGTATCAAATAGCCGCTTATACTCACATCTATAATGGTAAGAAATTTGACCGGCATGTAATCCTTAGAGTTCCTTATGAAGAAAATGAAAACTGGAATCAGGAGGTTAAATGGATGGGTAATGTATATTTTTTATTAAAAGAGGCAGATGTCGAAATGCTGAAATAGTCATTTCGGCAGTGTATCCGAATGATCAGGCCTGAGGCATAATTATTATCTTTGCAGGCTTATGGCAGACGTAACAAACAAAGAAGAAAAGAGCCTTAATTTCCTGGAAGAAATAATAGAAGAACATCTTAGGCAGGGAACGTATAAGAGTATCGTTACCCGTTTTCCGCCAGAGCCGAATGGATACCTCCATATTGGCCATGCTTCCAGTATATGCCTCAATTTTGGACTAACACAGAAATATCCAGGCTATACTAACCTCCGGTTTGATGATACCAACCCCGTAACCGAAGAAACGGAATATGTAGATAGTATCAAAGATGATGTTCGATGGCTGGGATTTGAATGGAAGCATGAACGCTATGCCAGCGATTATTTTGACACATTATATGAATATGCACTGAAACTAATTGAAAAAGGACTGGCTTATGTGGATGACAGCTCTTCCGAAGAGATGGCTGCCATGAAAGGAACCCCGACTGAACCGGGTAAAGACAGCCCCTACCGTAACAGGTCTGTTGAAGAGAATAAGGACCTTTTTGTTAGAATGAAGAATGGCGAGTTCCAGGACGGGGCAAGAACCCTCCGGGCAAAGATTGATATGGGACATATCAATATGCTGATGAGAGATCCGATTCTCTACCGTATCAAACATGCACACCATCATCGTACCGGTGATAAGTGGTGTATTTACCCGATGTATGATTTTGCTCATGGCCAAAGTGATTCAATAGAGGAAGTCACACATTCTATTTGTACAATGGAATTTGTGCCTCATCGTGAATTGTATGACTGGTTGATTGAAAAGCTGGAAATCTATCCATCTCACCAATACGAGTTTGCCAGGAGAAATATTAATTATACTGTAACCAGCAAGAGAAAGCTGCTGCAGTTGGTAAATGAAAACTATGTAACCGGCTGGGATGATCCCCGCATGCCAACTATCAGTGGTTTGCGCCGAAGAGGATATACACCGGAAAGTATCCGTGAATTTTGTGACAGGATTGGTGTGGCCAAGCGGGACAATATGGTGGATGTGGGGTTATTGGAATTCTGTGTGAGAGAGCATTTAAACCGGATTGCTCTTCGCAGAATGGTCGTTTTTGACCCAATCAGAGTAGTTATTACTAACTATAATGGTGGTGGTGAGGTTTTGCAAAGTGAAAACAACCCGGAAGATGCAAATGCCGGGTTACGAGAAATTCCTTTCAGTCGATATATATATATTGAAAGGGATGATTTCATGGAAAACCCGCCTAAGAAATATTTCCGGCTGGCACCCGGCCAAATGGTACGGTTGAAGTCGGCTTATATTATTAAGTGTGAAGAGGTGGTAAAAGCTGCAGATGGAAGTATTGTGGAAATTCACTGCACCTATGTGCCAGAAAGCAAGAGTGGTTCAGACACCAGTGGCATCAATGTAAAGGGAACGCTGCATTGGGTGAGTGCAGCAGCAGCCGTTGAGGTAGAAGTAAGGGAATATGATCGTCTTTTCAGAGTGGAAGACCCTACCGATGAAGAAGGAGATTTTAAAGACTACATTAACCCGGATAGTTTAAAAGTGGTAAAGGGATACGCAGAGCCTGCATTAACTGCTGCTAAGCCGGAGGAAAGGTTCCAGTTTTTACGAAAAGGATATTATTGCCTTGATAAAGACGCTACAGCGGAGAAATTAATCTTTAACAGGACTGTTACCCTGAAAGATGGCTGGGCGAAAGAAGTAAAGAAAGGGTAGGTACCACAATTTTTTAATGATTGAATCAGGTATTAAATGGCAGCCAAATCAGCCCCTGCACTGATTAATATCAGATGAATTGCCTTTGCTGCTTAATAGCTTCGGTTAAAACTAAATACCATGAGCTACATAAGCATTACCAATGTTGGTACCCGCCATTCCGATGCAATTAGAGGTTTGAATTTCTACAGGGAGGAATTCAAGTACATGAAGATTCGTCTGGACGAAGTCGCATCAAAGAATACAAGTTTTGAAGCCCGCCAGGGTCTTGAACATTTTCAGAATCAGTTTGATATCCAGGAAAAGAATATCCACGACCTGAAACACAAGATTGATGAACATGTTCAGTCTATGGGTTATGATGCCCAATCACACCAGGGCAGGGTAGATCAGGAGCATAAAGAAACAGAAAGAGAGTTGATGGATGAATATGCACAGCTGGAAAAAGTAATTAATGAGGTAAGGCATGAGTTTAATAATTTCCTGAGTAAATGGATGTAATTAAAAAGGGCCGGTTGTAACCGGCCCTTTTCCTTATTATTTGATCATTAGTCCTTGTGGGTCTTTTACAAATAGATAACTGTCATACTCTACAAAATCATTGACCTTTATTTCAATTCCAACAGGTTTACCATCCCGGAGAGAGAATTTGACCGCATGTACCCCATAGCCGATGTTTGAATAGGTTAACCTGAATTCGTTGTTGTCCATGTACTCCATGTAGCCTGTCAAATCAGGATGGTGTTGTAAGCGGCAAATCAGCATATTGCCGGCTTTGGTGATTGTTACTCTGCCATAAACAGTATTAAAATAATCGCCGGTAAAGTCTTCGAGACTAATGGACGGTTGATTTTTTCTGTCAACTCTATTTTTTAATGCTGCCAATTCTGCATCCTTTTGTTTTTTGTTTTGCTCAAAGAAGCCCCACTGAAATTTGCTTCTGTCAGTATAAGGTACGCCGAGGTAGGCATCAAGCAGTTGGTAGCGTAATGCTTCAAAAAAATTTTGGTTATCGTTATTGGTCAGGATAGTAATACCCAGGTTTTCCTCCGGAACAAAGCAAACATTCGTAACATGCCCAAATGCACCACCGGTGTGCCAGTACACCTGTTTACCGGCATAATCGGTTGAATAGACACCCAATCCATAACCCCTGAAGTGAGTAGGATAAACGGTAGATTTCCGGCTACCGGTCAGGATATTAATATCTCTCGTTTTTTGTAAAACGGGCCAGGGTAGAACCTGTTTTCCCTGGTATCGGCCGCTGTCTAATTGCAAGAGCAGCCATTTGGTCAGGTCTCTTACATTGCTTACCATACTGGTAGCTGGCCCAAGGTTATCAACATTATCAAAGGGGATCTTTGTGATGGAGCTATAAAGATTGTTATGAGGGAAGGCAACATTGTTTCTCTGTGGAAGGCCGGCCGTGTTCATGTAAGTGTTCTTCATTCCTAATGGGACAAGAATGTTTTCCTCCACATATTTTTCCCATGTCTGCCCGGTAGCTTTTTCCAATACCTGCCCGGCCACCAGGAAAGCCGAATTACAATAACCATAATCCTGGCGGAACTCACCGGAGGGTTTTAAATAACGCATTTTCCAGATGATAGAATCTTTTTCAAGGTTAGAATCCCAGAAAGTAAAATCTCCCTGGAATGTTTTAGTACCGAGGCGGTGACAAAGCATATCTCTTACATTGGCCAGTTGGGTGGAGGTACTGTCATATAGCCTGAACCAGGGTATATACTGGGTTATCCGGTCATTAAGTGACAATTTTTTCTCATGATCCAGTTTGGCAATAGCAGTTCCTGTAAAAAGTTTGGAGTTGGATGCAATGATGAACAAGGTGTTTTCATCTACTTTGTCTTCTTTTCCAATTTCTCTAACTCCGTAACCCTTTTCGAGAACCACTTTTCCGTCTTTTACTATGGCAATTGCCAAACCGGGTATTTGCCATTGGGTCATCCCCCTTTTAATATAATTATCCAGGCTGTCCGTAACAAAGGAAGGATTTTGTCCCAGGCATATTTTACCGGACAAAAGAAAAGTCAAAACGAGTAATGGTGCAGGCCGCATATTATTGATTTGAATATTGAAAGTACATATAAAATAAAAAATGCCGGTTTTGAGGCCGGCATTCTGACTGCTTAAAGTTGATGAATTATTGAATAACTCTCACATTATATCCAATTGAAGGAGGGTTGACTGCGCCAGCAGCATTGTTTTCAAATCTAACCTGTATTGTATTGGCTGCACTTACCCTTGCCCATGCAATGATAATTCCGTTAGGCAAGGCACTGGAAGGCGAAATAACCACAACGCTTCCTACTGTTGCACCATTAAAGGCAAATGTAACCGTAGTGCCACTATTGGCCGGAATATTAGGTGGGTCAATTCCAATACCGCCGCTGATGATACCACCCCAGGCAGCACCATTATAGGTTTCAAGGCGTCCTCCATCATCTGTATTGTACCGTACCATACCTGTTACAGCACTGGCAGGTCGCTGGGCTGTTGTTCCGGTGGGAACAATCATGGCACTGGTAGCATTCACATCTAATACAGCCCTGGCTACTGTAGCAGGTCCGGTGGTAATAACTACTGAATCACCAAAACGATTAACTCCCCGGTTTGAATAAAAAGCAAAGTTTTTGCTGCCGGTTGCTCCGGTTACGTTTGAAAGAAATACACCATAAATATTTCCATCAACGTTGTTGGCAAGCCCGGTAAAACTGCCAAACCAGCCGTAAACGTTGCCAGTAACACGGCCTGAAGTAGCTCCTGTTCTGCCCACAATGTTTCTGAAACCAACAAGTTCTCCTGTGTTGTTACCCGTTCCATTTTGAATCCGGGCAATATTCTGCATACCGGTTATTGAACCTGACCTTCCATTGCCACTGTTTCTGGCCGAATTTACCAAACCGATCACCAGTTGAACTGAGTCATTTCCGGCATGAATTGTCGTATTGCTAAACCCGGCTAACTGATCGGCTTTCTGAAATGCTTTTGGATTCATAACAGCACTTGAAGAGGTTGCTGTATAGATAGTACCGGTAGCTGCATTGTCAACTTCATAAACGATATTGGCAACAGCCCCATCCTGTAAAGCAGGATCTGTCCTTTGCGAAGCCGTTGCTTTAAATGTATACTTACCGTTGAATGCATCTACAGGAAAATCGTTTCCAAGACTATTGGTATTGGTGTAGCGGTCGCTAAATACAAACTTTCTGCTAACGGGGTTGTAAAACACAGTATCTGCAGCAGGCAACCCCCTTACCAGGTTAACCCGGCCGGTACCCGCATCAAATTTCCATTCGGCTGAATCACTGCTTAAGGCCTTCCAGTTTGCACCGTCAAAATATTCCATGTTGGCATTGTCGTTATTATGACGAAGCATGGCGGCAACTGCTGTTGCAGGTCTTTGCGCTGTTGTACCAGCTGGTGTAATCATGGCACTGGTAGAATTGATATCAAAAACAGCCCTTGGGTTTACAGCAAAA